>CAZPIJ010000043.1:0-4458 GCA_964586805.1 uncultured Bifidobacterium sp.
TGACCACACAGCGGCGAGCAAATAGATAAGCGACCGAACCGGGGTATGCCATATTCCCGCCATTGCGAGTAACGGCAAGCCGCACCTCTCCGGCTGCACGATTGCGGTTATCCGAGAGGCACTCGATAAGTAACGCAACTCCATTTGGTCCATAGCCCTCGTACATGATGGTCTCCCAATCGGCACCACCAGATTCGAGCCCTGCTCCTCGTTTGACTGCGCGATCGATGTTATCCGAAGGCACAGAACTCTTTCGTGCCTTTGCAAGCGCATCGAAGAGGGTGGGATTGCCGGCAGGATCTGCGCCACCAGTTCGTGCGGCTACCTCGATTGCCTTGATCAACTTCGCGAAAGTTTTGGCTCGTCGAGAATCAAGGATCGCTTTCTTATGTTTGGTAGTCGCCCATTTGGAGTGACCGGACATTTATCCACCTCGCTAGTTGATATCTACAATCCTAAGGAATCCCAAATTAACTTGCTACCTCACGGATGAAATAGTCATGTACCCCCGTGGTTTCGGCCGGGAGGGCCGTGAGAATCTCTGGGTGGAAAGCCGACGCCAGCATCGATCCTTCACGGGCCAAAACCGGATGCTCTCCGGCTGTATCTGAGACGGAAGCGAGTATCTCAACTTTTGCACCATAATTTTCTATCCATGGCGCCCGAATGAAGACTGCCGTAGTTCTCCCAGAACCGATATTGCGAAGATCCAGTTCAGTCTCAAAAGAATCTACCTGGCGACCAAAAGCATTTCGTCGTACGGCAATGTCCATACAGTCCAGAGTTTCCTGATCATCTGTGCCATCAATAACTTCCTTAGCGAGCAAGATCATGCCAGCGCAGGTACCAAAGACTGGCATGCCGCCCGAGATTGCCCGCTGAAGTGGTTCAAATAACGAAAATGTGCGGAGAAGTTTCGAGATGGTTGTCGATTCTCCACCAGGAAGGATGATTGCATCGATACTTTTGAGGTCATCTACCCGACGAACTTGAGTTGCTAAGGCACCTACTCGTTGTATTGCTAACGAATGCTCTCGCACATCGCCTTGGAGGGCGAGAACCCCTATTCGCTTCCTCACCAACCGCGCTCTGCGAGACGATGGGGAACGGGTATATCCGAGACATTGATGCCCACCATGGCATCACCAAGTCCTCGGGAAACTTCGGCGACAATCTTTGGGTCATCAAAGAAAGTCGTAGCTTTGACACAGGCAGCGGCACGCTGGGCAGGATTTCCTGATTTAAAGATTCCAGAGCCAATGAATACTCCATCAGCACCAAGTTGCATCATCATGGAGGCATCTGCAGGCGTGGCGATTCCTCCTGCTGTGAAGAGAACCACCGGCAGTTTGCCAGTTTCGGCAACTTCTTTCACGAGCGCGAAGGGCGCCTGAAGTTCTTTAGCGGCGACATAGAGCTCATCTTCACGCATGGAGGTGAGTCTGCGAATCTCGCCCGTTATCTTCCGAATATGCGTGGTCGCATTGGAAACATCTCCGGTGCCAGCCTCACCTTTAGAGCGAATCATGGCGGCGCCTTCATTAATTCGTCGAAGAGCCTCGCCAAGATTGGTTGCACCGCATACGAAGGGCACGGTGAAATTCCACTTATCGATATGGTTCTCGTAATCTGCCGGCGTGAGCACTTCGGATTCATCGATGTAGTCGACGCCCAACTCCTGCAGTACCTGTGCTTCCGCGAAATGCCCGATTCGGGCTTTGGCCATAACTGGGATTGAAACAGCCTTTTGAATCTCTTGAATCATTGAAGGATCAGACATCCGCGCTACGCCACCTTGCGCACGAATATCCGCAGGTACGCGCTCTAGGGCCATGACCGCTACCGCACCAGCATCTTCTGCGATGCGAGCCTGCTGCGCGTTGACGACATCCATAATGACGCCGCCTTTGAGCATCTCGGCCATGCCGCGCTTTACTCGTGAGGTACCCGTTACTTCGCTCATAGCAAGAGTCTACTTCGTGGGCGAGGGGCTTGCGCTCTCGGAAGGTTCGACCACCGGTGGATACTCGATATCCGGTGCTTTAGCCACGAGGGCGAACCAAATCTGCCCCGGCTTGAAGGCAATCTCCTCCCCCGATTCCGTGGTGAAAAGCGTGCCCGATGCTGGATCGGCTCGTCGCCAGGAGCCAGCAATCACTCGACCATCACGAAAAACATAAGCCTCTCCTTGACCAACCGTGGCCACTAAGGGAGTGATCTCTCCAAATTTATCCCCATATTCGGAGTTGGTAATCGAGACCACTTGAGCGATGAAAGTACTAGCCACTAATGGAGCGCCGCTCGCGTCGATTTTGCTCTCACCATTTTGCGAAATAAGCCAACCGCCGAACTCCTGTGACCAATTGATTTCATAGCGAGCCCCTGGCCATCGCACCTTCGCACCAATGACCTCTTCGCCGATTGAAACTTTTTTCTGGAAGTTCCAACCCATATTTTTTGGCATCGCGATATCCAACTCTCGCTTTGCCGCTCGATTGAACAGAGCCTTGGGATCCAAGATCATGTTCCATGGAGGGCGCCTCTGCCTGTCTCGTGAATACACCGCAGCAGATTCCCGTTCAGCGCCCAAGTTGAAAAGATTCGCTTGATCGATAACCGGTCGCAATTTCCGCTGTGCTCCCGAAAATGCGAATGCGACCTTTCCGTATTGCTCGAGAAGTTCCAAGTCGCTGATTCGCGCACTGCGAACTGGCCCGATTTTCGGAGGAAGTTTGGAACTATAAATCGCAGCAAGTCGAGTGACGCCACCTTCAACCTGCTCGATGTACACGACATCAGCCTCGCGCAGGCCAATCTGGGGTCGCGCTGGCTCAGTGTCGTCAATTTTTACCGCAAGTACCGGATTGTTTCCGCCCACGCGACCACTAATCAAATTTGTGGTTGCACTGGGAATGGGCGTTGCCGATGATGCTTGCTTCTTTATGGCCGCTACTTCTCCACCCGGCGCACAGGATGCGAGTAAACAAGTGAGCAATCCCAGCAATGCTATTCGGCAACCTGTCATTCGCACATCACACCTCAATATCTTCGAACGGATAGCGCACTGGCAACGGAGCGCGCCCGGCAAGCCTGAAGAGCTTAACTATGAAACGCCCCCTCTGGGCCTGCGTTCGGGTGACCGATTCGAGATGAAGTGCAATGGCTATTCGCAATCTCTCCCTAGCCAGTGAAAGTTCTCGGAACAACTCTTCATCTTCATCGAGAGCACTCTCCTCAAGCAAAGAAATCAATAGTCGTGATAGCTCTTCTTCCGCCTCGGCTCGTTCTGATTGTTCGGCAACAATTGCAACATGAGCAGCCGCGAGCAACAGCATTGATGTAGCAGGGTCTGAGAGATTTGAGCGAGCGATTTCTAACGCAAGAGCTGATCGAGTTTTCAAAGCTGCATCGAGATTTGCCCAGGAAGTCTCCACTCGATGATGAAGTCGGTCCAACCTAGTTGCAGTGAATGAGAGATACCAAACAAATGAGAACATCAGCACGAGTATCACGATAAAAAGTAGACTCACTCAGATCGCCCCGCTCGTGCAAATCGCAACTCAGAGCCGAGTCGAACTTTCTCTCCTGATGAGGTAACCAATTGGTAGATGTCGATGACGGATTCTCCAACACTCGACCAGTCGTAGCGCTTGGCATGCTCAATCCCTACGCCTTGGAGTCGTGCTCGCTGACTAGAATCTTCCAACATCATCGAAATTTTCTCGGTTAACGATGAGCAGTTCTCGGATTCAAAGAGCACCCCAGCCATTCCTGCGGTTCCTGCATCCAGTACATTGGAGAAAGCCGGGATATTGCTGGCTATTACTGGTGCTCCTGCCGCCATCGCTTCAGCCAAAATAATGCCGAAACTCTCACCACCGGTATTTGGCGCGACATACAGAGTGAGCGAACGGAGTAGTTGCTGCTTTCGATCATCACTGACTCTGCCCAAAAACCTCGTTTTACTCTGTAGAGCGTCAGACATGGATGCCAAGAACGGGTCAGGATCTCCCGGTCCGGCAATCACCAGCGTGAATTCGATGTTAGAGAGAATCAGCTGCTCGCAGGATTCAATCAAAAGCGAGAGCCCTTTTCGTGGCTCCTCGAATCGACCGATGAAACCTATTGTTCGAGAACCAAATTCACTGGTGCGATCACCGATTGCGAAAGCGCTGTGATTAATTCCGTTGGGAATCACTACTGCGTCGGTTGCAATATGTTCGACTAGAGTGGCACGAGCGGTTTGACTCACTGCGATTCGTGCGTGCAGCTTCTCAATTGCTGGCTCAAGAATAGGTCCTACGGCATAAATGGCTCGTTGTTTCGGTGCAGAGACATGGAAGGTGCCAACAGTTGGACCTTCTGCTGCCCAGCATGCCAACAGAGAAAGTGAGGGAATCGCAGGTTCGTGCAGATGCAGCAAATCAAAGTTTCCCTCTTGAATCCATTTGCGAACTC
>CAZPIJ010000043.1:4558-11498 GCA_964586805.1 uncultured Bifidobacterium sp.
TACGACGATTAGTCATAATCAATCGATCCAGATTCGTTGAAGCATGTGCCAATCTTCCGGATTTCGAGAAATTTCGGTAGCAAAGATGTTGGCACATTGTTGCATCAAATCGGCGATCTGCTCCGATTCGGAAGAGCGCGCGGAAGTCAATGGGTCCGAGAATTTGATGTGGATTCCAATGTTCGTATAGCTAACATGCGCAACGAGAAGATAGGAATCATTTCGAAGCGCCAATAAAGCCGGACCGCTTGGCATCTTTGCCTTGCCATCAAAGAAATCCACTTCAATACCGCTGCGCGAGAGGTCGCGATCGGCGACAAGAGCAACCACCTCTCCCTGGGAAAGGTGTTTATGTAACGCCGGAAGGACATTATCCGCTGCCGAATAGATCCGCATACCGATCTCTTCGCGGTACCTGAGGAATGCCCTAAATATTCGTTCGGGTTTGAGTTGCTCTGCGACGCTAATGATTGGAATTCCGGTGGCCGAGAAGAATGCTCCTGCGTGATCCCAATTTCCCGAGTGTGGCAATGCGACAACTACGCCTTTGCCTTCAGCTACCAAATTTCGGAACATCTCCTCACCTTCTACGGTGACTGTGGAGAGTAAGCGGTGATGAGACCATGAAGGCAACCTGAACGCATCGCACCAGTAGCGAAGGTAACTCTTCATGCCATCTGCTGCTAACCGGTTTAGCTCTGCATCGGAAAATTGATCAATGCGAGCGAGATTGCTCCGTAATCTTTTGAAGGATTTTCCTTCTTTACGAACGGCTCGTTCTGCCAAAACCTCGAATAGTCGATACGCGCTCTTTTCGGGAAGATTGCGGATTATCTTCCATCCCAGAAGATAGAAAAGGCTGGTAACCTGAGCAATCATCGCTGACGCCACACTTGTCGGATTCGAAAGATGGCGGTGAGTAGGGATGTGATGGTTAACAGCCAGACACCAATCGCCAAGATATATGGAACTCCCAGACCTGCAAATCCGGTTGAGACGAGCAGGATAATCATTCTTTCGGGGCGCTCGGCAAACCCGCCATCGCAAGTAAATCCCCCAGCCTCCGCGCGCGCCTTCACATATGAAACCAGGTACCCCCCAGCAAGTGCACACCATGCAATTGCGTGTAATCGATTCCCCTCGAGGAAGAGAAAATAGGCCACGCTACCCATCACGGCAGCATCCACTATTCGATCAGCCGTGGAATCTAGGAATGCTCCCCACCTACTACTTAACCCGCCTATGCGAGCCATGGTGCCATCCACCAAATCACTGAAAATAAAGATCAACATCGCCATTGTTCCCCAGAACAACTCGCCTTGGGTGAAGAAGATTGCCGCGATAAGAATTGTTCCCAAGGATCCAAGAACGGTGATCTGGTTAGGTGTGATATTTCGTCGGATCAAGGCACGAGCAGTGGGCTCGACAACACGAGCCACTGGAGCGCGCAAGAAACTACTGATCATGGTGGTTACATCGTAGGCTCTCGGCGTGAGTTCGCCATTGAACGGAACCCGGATAGCCCTGATTGGCCACCCAGATGCTGATCTAGAGGGGGTAGCCGCAACCATCGCTGAGCCGTTTTCGCTCTCGATCGCCCATTCCGATGCGCTCAACTACGAATTTGCTGAGTTCGCTGCGGTAGTGCTCGTGATGAGTGCATACGAAGGTGCACCCAATGAGCTACTCCGCTCATGGGAGGAGATCTCGGAATTTCTGATTCCTCGTGCAATTGTGGTCACCAAGATTGACCATCCTGATGCTGATTTCGATGAAGCAGTTCTAATTGCTCGAAGGATGTTCGGAGATTGCGTAACTCCCTACCTGGTGCTACATGCAGACTCGGGCGAACCTTGTGCTTTTATCGACCTGGAACATTTGGAGATTAGGGACTACTCCACTGGCGCACTCGTTATTCAGCGTGCTGATACAGACCATAAAAATGTCGTTCAAGAATTCCGAGAAGAGTACCTGGAGAGTATTACCGGCCTTGATTCTCCACGCTTTACAACTGGGCTATTCGTGCCAGTCATCCCATTTTCTTCGCGACTACGAATTGGAGCAATTGAGTTAAACAATTATCTTGCCGAGGTTATCGAACGATAATTAATTCGGCCACAATTTCGTGAGGATTTCGCGTGTCTCGGAAAGCATCTGTGATAGCACCTTGGTGCCGCCGATAACTGGCATAAAATTCGAGTCACCCCGCCACCGCGGCACTATGTGCTGATGGAAGTGGTCGGGAATCCCTGCACCCGCTGCGCGACCTTGATTGATTCCGATATTGAAATTGACCGAAGGCTCGATTTTCGAAATCGCTTCAAGGCTTGATTTGGTGAGCGCAGTTATCTCTTCATGCTCATCGTCGGAAAGTTCGATGTACCGGCCGACATGGCGAAAAGTGCAAACTAATAGATGGCCTGGGTTGTAGGGATAGCGATTGAGAACAACATAGGCGACGGCACCTCGTGCCAGGATGAACGATTTATCATCTGGAAGTGCGGGTATCTCACAGAAAGGACAACTAATCTCACCTGATTTAAGTTGCTCGGTGTACTCAGTTCGGTACGGCGACCAGATTCGCTCCCACTGATCAGGAATCCCGGTCATCTCAAACCTGGACTCGAGATTCAATCGCTCGCAAGATTTCTGCGATTGCATCTGCGACAGGGATGCCATTCTTCTGGTCACCATTTCGATAGCGAATGGAGATTGCGCCCGCTTGTTGATCGACCTCTCCTGCAATCACCATGAAAGGAATCTTCTCCATTTGAGCGTTACGAATCTTCTTTTGCATTCGATCATCACTAAAATCCACTTCGACCCGAATTCCGGCACGACGCATGCTCAAGGCAATCTCTTCCAGATAGGGAACGAAAGCATCGGCAACGGGTATCGCCCGCACCTGGACAGGTGCAAGCCACGGTGGAAATGCGCCGGCGTAATGCTCTGTGAGTACGCCAAAGAATCGCTCGATGGAACCGAAAAGAGCGCGATGAATCATTACCGGCCGAGCCCGAGACCCGTCGGGAGCGACATATTCGAGATCAAATCGAGTTGGCAATTGAAAATCCACCTGTATCGTCGACATCTGCCAGGTTCGACCAATGGCATCCTTGGCCTGCACTGAGATCTTCGGTCCATAAAAGGCTGCACCACCCTCGTCTAGGACCAGTTCTAGATTCTGTCGCTGCGCCGCTTCGCGTAACCGTTCAGTGGCCACTTGCCATTCTTTCTCGCCGCCAACATATTTCTGGTCATTACGAGTGGAGAGCTCAAGATAAAAGTCAGCCAGACCATAATCTCGTAGAAGATTGAGAACGAAAGTTAAGAGCTTGTCTAGCTCGTCTGGCATTTGATCAGGGGTGCAATAGATATGTGCATCATCTTGCGTGAACCCGCGAGCCCGAGTGAGCCCTTGGATCACTCCAGATTTCTCGTAGCGATAAACGGTGCCAAATTCGAAGAGCCGCAATGGCAATTCTCGATAGGAACGGCCACGAGAGCGATAGATCAGATTATGGAATGGGCAATTCATCGGTTTCATGTAATACGACGCGCCAGCACGTTTGATGCTGCCATCACTGTTTCGTTCTTCATCGAGAACCATCGGTGGATACATTCCCTCTGCATACCATTCGAGGTGACCTGAAGTTTCAAAGAGCGCTGCTTTAGTCAGATGGGGCGAATAGACGAATTGGTAATCCTCTTCTTCGTGTCGCTTGCGCGAGTAATCCTCCATCGCTCGTCGAACAACTCCACCCTTAGGGTGGAAGACAGCAAGTCCAGAGCCAATCTCCTCAGGAAAGGAGAAAAGATCAAGTTCGATACCCAACCGTCGATGATCGCGTTTTTCTGCCTCTTCGAGAAAGTGGAGATACTGATCTAAAGCCTCTGAAGTTGGCCAAGCGGTGCCATAGATTCGCTGCAGCATGGGATTCTTCTCAGAACCTCGCCAATAAGCCCCCGAAGATCGCATTAACTTCACCGCTGGGATGAGTTTGGTCGTTGGTAAATGTGGTCCCCGACATAGGTCCTTCCAAGCAATCTCCCCATCGCGATTTAGATTGTCATAAATCGTCAATTCACCAGCTCCCACTTCAACTTCCACTGATGATTCATCGCCCGCATCGGACTTAATAGCAATCAACTCACACTTAAACGGTTCGCCCGCCAGCTCGGAGAGCGCTTCTTCTTCGGTGACTACTCGTCGACGAAATCTCTGATTCGTCTTGATGATTTTGTTCATCTCCTTTTCAAGGGAGACCAAGTCTTCAGGAGTGAAGGGTTTGCTTGAATCAAAGTCATAATAAAAACCATCTTTGATCGGAGGGCCGATGCCGAGTCTGGTTCCTGGGAAGAGGGTTTGCACTGCTTGGGCGAGCACATGGGCGCTTGAGTGGCGCAGGATTGCCAACCCATCAGGTGAATCAATGGTGATGCTCTCTACGACATCGCCTTCGACGAGAACTGAATTGAGGTCTCGCAGGATTCCGTTCACGCGGAGCGCGATGACCTCGGGGTGGTCAGCAAAGAGCTCTCCGGTGTACTTCTCGATGGTTACCGACTTACTCACACCGTCGAGAGTGATCGCGATCTGAGACATAATTCCGAAGCCTAGCGCGATGGCGGTTGATCTAGGCGAAATTGCGCCGGATTGCGAAGAGTGCGAGCACGACCAAAGCGAGGATTACTAGGGCGATGGATATATAGAGTCTGCGTTTACCTGGTGGAAGTGCGCGTTGTGCTGCGCTTAATGCGACCATCTTTGTTTTGATAAGCGCTCGCTCGGCCCAGGCAAATTCGGAGGCGAGGATTCCGAGTCCGGCAAAGATAATCAGCCACCCTGGCCCAGGTGTGATCAGGAATATCGCTCCCAATACGGTGATGCTGCCACCGAGGACCGCAACGCCGATGCGCCACGCGAGTTCCCCGGCATGCGTGGTTTTTACCTTGGCGCGAAACCTCTTGATCACGGGTTCAGGTTACCGGCCAGAGACCCCTTATATAAAGTGGAGATTTCCTCGACCTTGCCAGCGGTCTTGTATTTTCGCCCATTTATCTCGGCAACAGGCTGGATGCTCCGCAAACTTGAGATTAAACCAATTGATTCACAGCGAGCGAGCTCCTCGAATATCAGTTCGCGCTCTGAGATCAGACCCCATTCCATTAGCAATTCTCGCGTGATGCCAGGAAGAGGGCCGGCACTCAATGGGGGCGTGACCCATTTGCCACCGATCAGGGCGATGATGTTGGCAGTACTTGCCTCCATCACTTGGTCGCTGGTGTTGAATAGAAGTGCATCGTCGGCATTTCTTTCTTGGGCATATCGATAAGCCATCAAGTACTCGCCGTAAGAGGTCGACTTCACCCGCTGGAGTGGGGATTTAGCGTTCAGCGGATGAGGATATGTCACTAACTTGGCTGGCTCGCTCCACTCTTTATATGGGTGGTGGGTGACCAGGAAGCTGCCCGAGCCGGAGATGGTGATGCGCATCCGGCCGAGAGCGATTTCACGAGTGCTCTGCAGAACCGAAGTCACGGCAATTGCGATGGCATCGTGGGTTGGCACTGCGATTCCCAAAATCGCTGCCCCACTATGGATCCGAGCGATGTGTCGATCGAGCGCGACCGCCTTGCCGGCAAGCGTAAGGAGCGTCTCGAAGAGCCCTTCTCCACGAAGAAAAGAGCGGTCCGAGATAGGCAGCAGCGCACTCCCCTGACTCTCGTCGACGAGGCGATCGTTAAACCAGATCATTGCGCACGCCTCCAAGAATTCATTGCTATGGCTGATTGATAAGAGATAGTAAACGATCTGCTTTCAATTCGGTTTCAACCCACTCGAGCTGCGGATCAGATCCCCAGGTGATTCCTGCGCCAGTTCCAAACTTGAGCACCTCGTTCTCGATCCAGAAGGTGCGAATTCCTACAGCGAGCTCGCCGCGATCACCTTGTACCCAACCAATCGCTCCGCAGTATGGTCCGCGATCAGACTTCTCGATGGTGTGTATCAAATGCAGAGCAGAGGATTTGGGCGCGCCGCTAATGGAGCCGGCTGGAAGCAATGCACGGAAGATCTCGCTCCATCGCGTTCCGATCTTAAGATTCCCTTGCACATCAGAGACAAGATGAACTAGGCCCGGATGCTCTTCGAGATCCAGAAGTCGCGGTGTTGTGATCGTGCCCGTTTTACAGATTGACCCGAAATCATGTCGGACTAGATCAACAATCATGACATTCTCGGCGCGGTCCTTTTCGAGGAGCTCTCCCCGTGTCTTTGCTGTTCCTTTGATTGGGCTCGAAATAATGAGATCGCCCTCTCGTCTCACGAGTAATTCCGGCGAGGCTGAAGCGATGGAGAGTTCGGGTAATTCAAGCGATGTAAGAAAAGGCGCCGGATTTCCGTGAACTAATCGCGGAAAGAGCGCCAATAGTTCTCTCTGTGGCGCCCTCGTAGCGAGTATGCGGCAGAGGTTCATTTGGTACACATCGCCCTGCTCGATAGCTTTCCGGACGGCGACTACCGCTGCAAGGTATTCATCGTGCGAGAGTGAACTACTCCATTCGTGTGTCGGCCGATGCCACTGTTGGGCGCTTGCGTACTCCAAAAATTCTGCGAACTGTTGATGGCGCACATCAGCAAATCGAGCGAAACGCTGCGCTCCCTCGTAGGTGATCAGGACAGCCCAAAAATTTCCATCTTCAAGACGAGATGCATCGTCAGTGATCTCGACAAGTTCTCGAGCCCAAAGGCCCTGACGATAAAAACCACTCTCCATGCGCCCCACCGTAGCCCAGCCTTCGAGCTCGCCACTGGTTCGCCCTACCCCCTGCACCTGAGGTAGATTTCGCCCTTGTCGATCCCCCTCTTCGAGGGGCTCGAAGTGCGGATGTAGCGCAGTTGGTAGCGCATCACCTTGCCAAGGTGAATGTCGCGGGT
>CAZPIJ010000044.1:0-11271 GCA_964586805.1 uncultured Bifidobacterium sp.
GAATCGGCATAGGCTCGCATCGTGCTCGCAGCAATCAGAGATACCGAAATCTTTTTTGACATCGTGGGCGCCGGATTACAACCCGAATTACCCGTCGAATCAGGAAGAATCGCTCGCAGCAGTGAGATGGTGCGCGAACGCCCCATCGTGTTCTTACCGCACGGTGGCCCGGGAGCTGATCACATGTTCTTCCGCCCCAGCATGGATGTCATGGGCGAATATGCACAAGTGATCTATTGGGATCATCGCGGACAAGGGCGTTCTGCTCGCGGCGATGTATCGAAATATGTTTTGGATGAGAATGTCGAAGATATGGAAGCACTTCGTGTACATCTTGGTATCGAAAAAATTGTAAGTTTTGGCACAAGTTACGGTGGCATGGTTGCCATGGCACACGCTGCGCGATATCCAGACGCTGTCGAAAAACTGCTCCTCGTTGTCACTGCTGCGCATGGTGGATTTATCAAGAGAGCGCAGGAAATCGTCGCCGAACGCGGCACGCAATCCGAGCGAGAAATCACCGAAAAACTATGGGCTGGTGAACTAAACAGTGAAGAAGCAATGCGCGATTACTTCCGCGGAACATGGTCGCTCTACTCAACGACTTATGATGAAAGCAAAAAAGATAGAAATGAAAGCGCACTCTTACGATCAATACTTTCACCCGACGCTCTTAATCGAGCATTCGCTCCGGGTGGTTACTTGCACACATTCGATCTTCGACCGGAGCTCTCATCAATAACTGTTCCTACTATGATTCTTGCGGGACGGCACGACTGGATATGCGCTCCGGAGTTCTCTGAAGAGATACATCGCATCATCCCAGAATCCCAGTTAAAGATATTCGAGAAAAGTAGTCATTCGCTCCGCGGCGACGAACCGGAGGAATTCTTCACCACAATCAAAGATTTCATCACAGGATAACTAGATTCAATCACCTTTAAGGCTGGGGAGCAGCGCGAGAAAACGCGATGAATCTCCTCCAGAATATGAGAGTGACAGGGATTCTTTGGCTCGCGTGATTGCCACATAGAACAATCGTCGCTCCTCCGCTAACAAGTCTTCAGAGGTCAATGAATATGAGATCGGAAGCACTCCCTCTTTCAGGTGAGGCACGAAGACATGGCTCCATTCGAGGCCTTTAGCTGAATGAATCGAGCTGAGAACAACCCCGATTAACTCGGGTTCGAGATTGCTCCGCTCTCGTTCGTCGAATTCATTGATGAGCTCCCGCAAAGTCGCTCCGGGTACACGATCTGCAAAATCCTCAACGAATTCGAGTAATCGCAGCCGAGCATCATCTCCCTGCGCACGAACAGGGTGCCAGTTGATCGCCGAAAGAACTGCAATTACTTGTCCCGCCAGATCGATTTCATCTAAAGCAGGATCCTTTGCGAGCGCCGCTGCACGAATAAGTCGAATAGCTTCCTTGATCTTGCCATCGTAAAAGAATGGTCGTTGACCCTGGTTCTGTCCAACAATATTCACAGGGATTCCATAAGAGATCATCCGCTGAGCAAAATCGTTGAGTTGGTCATTTCGGCGAAAGAGCACTGCTATGTCGCGAGATTCAACTCCTGAACGAATAAGTTCTGCGATGTGCTGCGTGAGTTTCTCCCCTTCGAGCGCTTCATTTGCGTGCGCACTTAACCGGACTGAGCCATTGTCTCGCTCGGTTCCGCTCTCTTTACCGCGAACCGAAATCAGTTGGCGGTCCATCACAGCATTCGCCACTTTCACGATCTGGGGGCGCGAACGATAGTTCAGATCTAGTCGGAGTAACTGGCACTCTGGATAGACCCGCGAGAAATCCAAAAGAAAGCGATTAGTCGAGCCGGCAAAGGAGAAAATCGACTGGTCTGGATCGCCGACAACGCAAATTTCTTTTCGCCCTCCCAACCAGATATTGAGTAAGCGCTGCTGCAGTGGCGAGATATCTTGATATTCATCGACAGTAAAATTGCGATACTGCGAGCGAACCCGGTCAATTATCGAATTTTGCTCCTCAAAGATACCGACCAATAGCAGGAGTATGTCCTCGAAATCTAGGAGCTCTTGCTCTTGTTTGATTGTTTCGTATCCCCGATAAATCTCGGCAACTTCGGTTGGCGTGACTGCAGCAAGCGGGATTCGACCTCTTTCTATGACCAGTCTTGGGTAATCCTCATGCGCGATTTCTAACCCCTTCGCCCACTCGATTTCGGTGGCAATATCACGGATATTTATCGAGTTCCTGCTTCGTCCTCCAGATTCAACTGCGTGAGCGATCAACTCGGATTTGCTCGAGAGGATACGAAATGGCTTACCGCCAATTGCTTCGTTCCAAAAGAACTGTAGTTGCCTCCAGGCTGCGCTATGAAAGGTATGTGCTTGCACGCCACCAAAACCCAAATTCGCTAATCGCAATCTCAATTCAGCTGCCGCTCGAGCGGTGTAAGTCAGGGCGAGAGTACGGGAGGGGTCGCCCACTCCATTATCGAGCGCATGTGCAATACGGTGCGTGATAGTTCGAGTCTTTCCAGTGCCAGCACCTGCGATGATCGCCACTGGACCCTGAATCGCACTTGCCGCAGCTCGTTGCTCTTCATCTAATCCTTCAAGGAACTTATCGCTCATCGAAATAGTGCAGATCTAACGCCAGGCTTCAGGGAAATCAATCGGGCCGCCGAACCATGCCTCAATCATCCGCCGCGCAATACTGATTCCGGGCGGAATCAATAACTCGCCACTCTTCAAATCCGCAGTGAAACTCTCTCGGTCATACCAGCGAACATCCTCGATTTCTTCGCCATCGGCGCGGGCTGCCTCGGGGTTCTCAACCACGCCAGTAAATGCCAACATTATTGATGCTGGGAATGGCCATGCTTGCGAGGCAAGATATTCAATCTGATCGATTCGAACACCAGCCTCCTCAAGTACTTCTCTCTTCACGCAAGCTTCTAGAGATTCGCCCGGTTCAAGGAAGCCTGCAAAGTTGGAGTAGCGTTTTGGTGGCCAGACTTTTTGTCGGCCCAACAGGATTCGATCATGCGAATCTCGAACAAGAACGATGATGGCGCTATCTGTTCGCGGATAATGCTCGCTCTCGTCATTCCGACATTTTCGGAGTGAGCCGCCTAAAGCGCTATATGTTTCTGCTCCGCACCGCGCGCAGTGTGAATGAGTATCGTGCCAATTAGCAAGTGCGACGGCGTGGACTGCAGCCCCTATTTCAATCTCTGACGCGAGTAAACCTACCTCCCGCAAGGACTGCAAATTCTCACTCTCTTCTGAAAACGGTGCATTGACCGCAAAATAGCCGACGCCCTGCTCATCACGACCGAGGAAATATCGCTCGCCATCTGGTGCCTGTTCGGCAGAGAGCCAATGGAGTGAGTCGGTAAAGATGAATTTCCCTCTATTGATCTGAAAAATTCGCCCAGTCGCAAAAAGCTCATCAAGAGCGCTCTGGTCGGTGCGAAGGTGCGCCGCGCGATCGAGGTGGGCGCGGGCCAGGGAGAGATTCATCAAAGCCAGGCTCATAAGTGGCGAGCCTATCTAATCAGGCTCTACCGTTCACAAGTGAAGATAGCGACATGGAACATCCTCCATGGAATGGCGGTCCCTGAGGGGGTCATCCATAACGATCGTCTTGCAGAACGAGCGGCAGAACTGAAAGTGGATCTGCTTGCCATCCAAGAAGTGGACTTCTTCCAGCCGCGCTCACACCATGTCGATCAATGCGCAGTAATCGCAGATGCGATGGGTGCGAAATACATCTCGCGTGCATATGCAATCACTGGGACGCCCGGCGAAAAGTGGGCACTTTGGGACCAGCTCGCTGATGATCACGATCTTTACCCAAACACGCGACCGTGCTATTACGGAAATGGCATCATCTCGAGAATTCCTATCGTCCAGGAGTACCGACTAGAGCTCGGACGATCCAAGATCGGCGCACCACTTGCGATCCCACAGACCATTCCTGATCAGAGAAGAGCCAAGATCAAAGTGATCTACATTCACGACGAACCAAGAGTTGCTCATGCTGTATATCTCGAGAATGGCCTCACTGTAATTAATACTCATCTCTCGTTCGTTCCGGGGATGAATGTCTATCAATTGAAGAAGATCAAGAAGTGGACCGAATCTTTGCCAGGCGAGAAAATCCTCGTCGGTGATTTCAATTTACCTGGACGATTTCCAGAGCGATTGATGAAATGGAAATCCGCTGCCTCTCAATTCACTTATCCCTCGTGGGGTGCGCGAGTGCAGTTCGATCACATATTGGTTGATCCTTCGAATGTGCGCCATCACAATCCCATCGATTTCCAGCCGCCGAAACATATGGTCAGCGATCACCTGCCGCTGGGTATCGAACTCGCCACTGGCACTCGCTGAATCAACCTGACGAGCCCTTCGTAATCGAGAAGATCACTAGGACGAACCGTCTCTTCAGAACCGACATAGTGGAATGCAGCGCGCACTTTTTCTACTGGTACTCCCTCGATCTCAGCCCACGCTAATCGATAGACCGCCAGCTGAATCGCCGCATTGGCAAGTTCTTCGCCGCTTTTTGCTGATCCAGTCTTCCAATCGACGACATCGAAGGTGCCATCCTCGCTCTTGTACACCGCGTCCATCCGACCTCGAAGAATCGTGCCTTCGATGCTCCGTTCAAAAGGCACCTCCACCCTATGAGGAGCGCGTTCAGCCCATGGACTGCGCAGCCACTTCTCTTTCAATTTCTCGAGCGCGCTATCTGAGAGTGCGCCTGCATCTGCTGCTCCCGGGAGTTCGTCATCCCCAATCAACGGAATCGAGTGTGCAAATCGTTCTTCCAACCAAGTGTGAAATGCCGTGCCACGCCGGGCGATCGGATCAGGCTTGAAGGGAAGCGGACGACGAAGCCGGGCGCCATACTCCTCAGGTGATTGCGCAAAAGCCATCAAAGCCGAAACTGAAAGGTGCTTAGGTAGATAGACACGCTCTCCCAATTTCCCGCGTTCGGTGATCTCACGAATAACGAGCTCGGCAGCGAAGGCGAGGTCCCGCAATTCTGCTGAAGCCTGGCTACTAATCGCCTCAAGTTCAGAAGCAAGCTGCGCGGCTCCATCTGGCGCGCTGAGCGACTTTATCTTCGAGATACTCTCAGCGACTGCAGGCCGTAAACTTTCGAGAGCCCCGTGTGGCCATGAAACTTTTCGGAGATACTCGCTCTTCGGGTTTACTTCACCGTCTACTGGTTTGGCATCCAGACTTCCCTCGAACGAGCCACGATTGCGCTCGATATGTTCAAGGGCGGTGAGTAGATATTCGCTCGGGTCCTTTGCCTTCTGTGCATCACGCCACCAAGAGGTGGTGAGCATGAGGTGATGCTTCGCACGGGTAAAGGCAACATATGCCAATCGCCGCTCTTCATCATCTTTTCGCGCATTGCATCGATCAGCAAATGACTCGACTTTCTTGCCGACGAATTGCGCGCTGCTCTCGTTGCTCACATCAAATCGTGGCAGTCTTGCGCTATCGGCGCGGAGTGAGAATGGCAGCACACCCTTACTTTTCAGCCAATTTTCGCCACTTTGGTCGCTAGGGAAATTCCCTTCGGCAAGACCTGGAACTACCACTAGATCCCATTCGCCACCTTTTGCGCTGTGCACGGTGAGAATCTGTACAACATCTTTTCTTACCTCGACACCACCTGCGCGCAATCCTCGTTCTTCGTCCTCTGCGACATCGAGCCAGCTCAGGAAGGAGCGGAGCGAACCGCCCTGCGCATAGAAATTAGCAGCCTCATCCATAAACTTATCGAGATAGCGACGGGAGTGTGCGGTCATTTCGACATCGACGCTGATGAGCAATTCTCGCTCAGTGTGATAAATCAAATCAGGAATAGGCAGATGGACTAATGACCGAAGGCGCCTGAGCATTTTGGCAAGTGCGGTGAGGCGAATAAGGCCAACTTCGCTAAACCGAGCTCGCTCGCTCGCTGTCAGCCCTTCTCTTTCGTTGAAATCATCGAGAGTTTCGATGATTGAAGATTTGGCAAGTTCATCTTCCTCACCACTACCGCCCACCATGAGCCGATCGATGATACTCATTCGCTTCCCACCGCTATTTGTTAATTCGCGCTCACGCGAGAGTTGTGCGAGCGCTGCCATATCTCGAATTCCAATCTGCCAAAATCCGCCGCTCATCAATTTGATGAGTGCACTTGCCTGGTCGGAATTGGTTATCACAGTGAGCACGGCGCGAATCTCTGCAACTTCGGGAACATGAATGAGGCCATCAATCCCAACGACCTCGACTGGAATCCCGCGCGCTCGTAGCGCCATTTCGATTTCAGGAATTTGTTTCCGCTTCCGGACCAAAACTGCAGTGGATTCAATGTGAAGTGGTATCTGGGAGCGCGCCTCTTGGCTCCAATGGGGGGCGATTGCATCGGCGATTGCTTCGGCTTCATCTCGAATCGAGCCGTAAATTCCCCCTGAAATGACACCCGGAACTGCTGTGGGTTTCGCTTTGAGTATCGGGGTATCGATGCTGCTGGTGCGCAGTGGGCCAGCGATTTCGTTAGCGAGCTCAAGAATCGAGAGATCATTTCTCCAGCTCGTGGAAAGGGTGAAGATTTGTGCAGCAGCGCCTTGGCTGTCGGGAAAATCTGTCGCGAATGCACCGATTGTGTCACTCGATGCCCCACGCCACGCATAGATCGCTTGGTGCGGATCACCCACTGCCGTGATCGGGTGGCCGCCTCCAAAAAGTCCTTGCATAAGTCGTAATTGCGATGAGGAAGTATCTTGGTATTCGTCAAGAAGGACGACATGGAACTTGGCGCGCTCGATCTCGCCGACATCTGAAAATGTGCTGGCAAGTTGCGCCGCAAGTGCCATCTGATCATCAAAAGTGAACTGCGCTCGTTCTCTCCGGAAACGGATGACTTCCTCGATGAGCGGAATGAGTTTGACTCGGTCATATTGAACTTTTTCGGCATCCCGAGTCGGAGCCATTCGATCACGCCCTTGATAGGGAGCTTTGTTAGAGATTGCCGATGTGAATTCTTCGGCAACTCTTCGAAGGTCTGCCGGCTCCGCCTCATTCTCTTGCAATTGTGAGACCAAGCGCATGACATCTTTGATGATTGTGCTTATTGCATCGCTGATACCACTCATATCTCCGTCGTAATTTCGGACGATGCGCTCGACTTGCTGCCACGCTGCTGCTTCGCCAAGCATCTGTTCGGGTGGCTCGACGCCAAGGCGGAGCGCATGTTCGTTTGCAACGCGATTCGCGTATGAGTGATAGGTAGAGATAGTTGGTTCTCCTGCCAGGCTCAGGGGTTGCAAGATTCCTGCGCGCACCGCGTCGTGAAATTCTGTTGATTTCTCTAGTTTTTTTAGGCTTTTTCGAACTTTTATCGCCAAGTCATTGGCTGATTTTCGAGTAAATGTCAGACCTAGAACACGCTCTGGTTGCACTAAGCCGTTGGCAATCAGATATATCAGCCGCGTGCTCATGGTTTCGGTCTTGCCCGAACCGGCGCCTGCGATAACAACTGCAGGGCGAGTGTGATCGGCAGCGATAATCGCCGCTTGTTCGGCTGTTGGCGGGAATTGACCCAACATCTCGGCGATCTTTGCTGGTGAAAAAATGATGGCACTCATCGCAGCGACCTTCCCTCGGGCCGCACCGGACAACTGGATTTAAGAGCACAGTTATCACAAAGTTCATTTTCTATGGCAAGGAACGAGTGAGCGCTCACACTCTGAGCATCACGAGAAATCATTTCGCGGACTTCCTGAGCATCAACCGGTGGCTGCGAGCGGGATGCACCGCTCTTGCCACTTGCTGGGTAGAAGAGTTCGGCTCCGGCCGATGTTGAGCCAGAAGCAAGATCTGCAAATTTTCCTTCAGTAATTGCCAGTTGATAGACCTTGAGCTGTGGATGATCCTTGCCATCTTTGATCGAGATCGGATATTTGCTGGTCTTTAAATCGACAACGAAGAGCTCGCCGGTTGAGGTGATTTCAAGTCGATCGACGGTACCTGAGATGGTGACATTTCCTAGTTCGATACTAAAGCGCTCTTCAACTCCGATGAGTTCTCGCCCGCTCTTGCTCTGATAATTGACTAACTTCTCGAGCATCTCCAATGCTCGCTCTAGCTCTGCCTTTGCGCTCCATCCGGTGCCAAGTTCCATTCGCGCGGCTAATTGCCCCCAGAGCGCATTCAGGTCGTTTTGCAATTCTGGCAAGGTCGCGCCTTCTTTTAACTTTGCTGCAACAGCATGGAAAGTAGTGCCAATAATCTGAGCGGTCGAATCTGAATCTCGTCCCCCGGCATACTCAAAAGCCCATTTCAATGGACATTTATGGAGGGTGTCTAGCGAGCTTGGTGAGATTCGAACCTTTTCGTCGGGAGTGAAAAGTGGGGTATCGGTGGTCAACTCTTGGGCGCCGAACCACGAATCAGGATTTGCCACGCGCAGGCCAGAGCGATGTAAGTATGCAAGAACCGCTTGTGCTGAGCGCGCTCTGTTCAAGCGCTCTGACTCGACCGAATGATCGGTGCTTGCGGATTCTGCACTTGGTTCGCTCTCTGCAATGGCTCGCAACCTAGCTACTAGTCGCGAGGGAGTTAGATATGTAGCGCCATGTTGAGAGGTAAGGAGAGTTTCATCTAATCCGAGGATTTCAACGATTTCATTGAAGAATTGCGAGGGTCGAGATTCTTCGGCAGCCGTGGCAGTGATGACGAGGTGATCACGCGCTCGGGTGATGGCATGGTAAAAAAGGCGTCGCTCATCATCTTTGAGCGCGGAGAGCGCGGAGAGTTGAAACTCTCGTGAAGTACGATTCCCGGCGCTGGCAGCACGAAGGGTTTCGACAAGACGCTCACTTCCTAGAAGTGATCCGCGAGGGGTGAGGTTGGGCCAGATTCCCTCTTCGACACCGGCAACTGCGACCACTGCCCACTGCCTTCCCTTAGCTGCGTGCGTGGTGAGGATGCTCACCACATCGGGTCGTTGAGCCTGTGCGGCGATGGTGTCACTTGCAATAGATTCGTGGAGAAGCTGCCGGATAAATGCATCTCCAGAATTTCCAGGTCGTTGGTCGGCATACCGCGCAGCCGCTTCGAATAGTGCGAGCACACCGTCGAGATCACGATCGGCGCTTTCGTCTCCAGAGATCGCATCTCGTTGCCATCGTTGCGAAAGGGCTACTCCCTCTTCGTCTTGTGCACTGTTCCAGATTGCCCAGAGCACATCTTCGCTCGTTGCACCTGATCGCGCTGCCTTTCTTCCGTTGGTGATGAGATCCGCAATCCGCTTGACTGGTGCTAATTCGCTCCAATCTGCGGTGGCCATCGAAATAGTGAGAAATTCCCGCAATATTTGATAGGAGGTGCGGGAATCGTCTGCTTCGCGAGAGTTGATAAGGGTGGCACGAATTCTTTTGAGAGTGAGGAAATCTGCCCCGCCATATCGTGAGAGTAACAATTGGTCGATGAGTTCATTGGGCAACAACTCTGCTACTCGCTCTGGTGTGATCTCTTTGCGATTAAGGGCGAAAGAGAGTGATGCCAGAGTAATCAACGGCGCAACTGCTGGTTGGGCATTAAGGGGAAGACTTTGAATCTCTTCACGGACAGGAATGTTCATTGAGGCAAAGACGCGCCGGAGAGTGGTTGCACGGGTGGATGGCGAACGGATGATGACAGACATCTGGCCATAGGGAATGCCATCTCGAAGGTGCAATTGTTGAAAATATTGGGCGATAAATCGAGCCTCGTCGTGAATGCTCTCGGCTTGCACAACTTGTATTGGTTCTGCTGCTTCTATATGAACGCGTGAGCTGACCCGATTGCGATGTTCGAGCATTCGCGAATAGGTGAATCCGCGAGCGATCTCGTTGGTGAGTGTGTTCAGCGCTTGTGCGGCGCGATAATCACGGGTGAGGGTGATGTGCTCGGCAGGGGCGCCGGTAAGTGAGCGATATCGATCGAAAACTTCGGGGATGCTCTCGGGATCTGCACCACGGAAACGACCAACTGCGCTATCGGGATCGAGAAAAAGCGTTAATTCATTGGGATAAATGACATCAAGCAACCTGCGGTGAGATTGGTCGCTCTCTTGGAACTCGTCTACCAGGATGACTTGGTGGCGTGCCCGGATATCCTCTAAAAAAGCGCTCTCCTCTTTGAGCACGCGCGTTGCTTGATAGATCATCTCGCTGGGATCGAAGGCATTCTCTTGCTCGAGAGCTGAGACTTGGAGGTACTCCCTTAGAAATGACCCTGCGGCTATCCAGAGTGGGAAGTTTTCTTGGGTTCCCAGGGTGATGAGGTCTCTCGGTGTGAGTCCATTTTCGATAGCACGAGAGATTAGGTCGCGAAGTTGACCGGCGAAGGCTCGGGTTTGCGCTGCCTCGCGTAGATGGGTGGGCCAGCCGTGGGTGTTTTCTGGGTGTGATCCCGCAAGGAGTTCGCGGATTAG
This sequence comes from uncultured Bifidobacterium sp., assembly GCA_964586805.1. Classification (GTDB taxonomy): domain Bacteria; phylum Actinomycetota; class Actinomycetes; order Nanopelagicales; family Nanopelagicaceae; genus IMCC26077. Next base: position 10,475 of record CAZPIJ010000044.1, read on the forward strand.
GTACTCCTGTTCGGGCCCTGAACGCAGCCGCGGTGCCTGCTCGCCTTTCTTTGCGCGATGGAGGCGCAGAATGGCAAAAGCAAGAGCAGGGAAGGTTTTTACGAGCGAACCAGAGGTGGTCTGCTCTGAATCGACGAAGATCTCGTCGTTTAGTTCACTGGCTCGATGGCGGTCGAATGTGAGGACCAAAATTTTGTCGGGATCTACTCCGCTTTTGATGTAACTTTTCGCACGCTCGACCAGAGTTGTGCTTTTGCCAGTGCCAGGACCACCAATAACAATCAACGGTGCGCCCCGGTAATTGATAATCTGTTGTTGAATCTCGTCGAAAGAGAGAGCGACTCTTGTTGGCGCTCTCAGCAGTGAGATGTGTGGGTGCGAAGAAGATGCCACTTGTTGGTCTTAGCCCTGAGCAGGATCGGACATGAAAGTGTGATCGACGATATTCATGATGAAATCGTTCCACTCCTCTTCGTTAACACCCGTTGGGTTGTAATCGTTAACTAATTTGCCGAGGGTGTAGGCCTGGATGAAGGTGGCAAGGACTTGTGAATTAACATCGCTCCGAAAAAGGCCCTTGTTTTTCACCTCTTCAGTGACATCGGCTATCGCATCGGTGAGGCGTTGAGTCTCTGCACCCATCTGCTTTGCCATTCGAGGGTTCTGCACGCACGCGGCGAGCGCTTGGGCTCGTTCGGCGCGAGCGCCTTTTCGTTGATCAGATTGCGTTTGTTCGGTGAGAATGCGAAGTGATGTGCGAAGTTCGTCATGAGTGCGCGCTTTAGCAACATACTTCG
>CAZPIJ010000045.1:0-10102 GCA_964586805.1 uncultured Bifidobacterium sp.
TGAATGGAATGGCAAATCATTCGATCGAAAAGAGACCATCGAGAACGTTCTCAATGCGATTCCATCCATTGAGCATGTGATCATGGTTGGCAAGAAGTGTGAGCTGGTGATCGCTCCAGGTGTCCAGGTGGTTCAATGGGATGAATTGATCGATGGCAATGAGTTAGCACTACAGCGCAGACCTTTTGATCATCCTGCATATGTACTTTTCACCTCGGGAACGACGGGAGTGCCGAAAGGTCTGATACACCGCACGGGGGGAGTCTTGCTGAAACACGCGGTGGAACAGCGACTCCATTGCGATATTAGAGCGGGAGATCGAGTCTGCTTTTATTCCACAACTGGATGGATGATGTGGAATTGGTCCATCTCAATTCTTGCCACTGGTGCAGACCTAGTCCTCTTTGATGGCTCTCCGAATTACCCCGATGTCCTAAGACTTTTCCATTTTGCTCAAGAGCAACGGCTCACTCACCTTGGATTATCTGCTCGATTACTTGATGTGATTAGAGAGTCAGGTAGAGACATCAAAGAAGTTGGGGAACTATCGCAACTACGTACGATCATGGTGACCGGCTCTCCACTATCGGCAAAGACTGCCAAGTGGGTGCTGGATCAATTTAATGGTGAGATTTTTCTGGCGCCATTCTCTGGCGGAACCGATATAGCCGGAAGTTTCGTGGGTCCCTACCCAGACCTTGCCTATCATCCCGGGGAGATGCAGGGCCCACTACTTGGTATGGACGTTGATGTTGTCGATGAGACCGGGCGCTCGTGCGCAGTTGGAGAAATGGGTGAGTTAGTCTGTAAGAGCCCCTTTCCCAGTGTGCCTCTTGGCATTTGGGGTGATTCGGAGAATGCTCGTTTCAAGTCGACTTACTTTCATACTTGGCCGGGAGTTTGGGTACATGGCGACCTAGCCTCTAAGAGTGAATTTGGTGGAGTAATCATTCATGGACGTTCAGATGCGACATTGAACATCGCTGGTGTTCGTATTGGAACTGGCGAGATCTACTCAGCGCTGGACAACCTGCCGGAGATCTCTGGGGCATTGGCAATCGCGCAACCATGGAACGGTGACCAACGGATCGTGCTCTTTCTTCTCTCCTCCGACACTTCTACCGGATTCATCGAGCGGATAAAGGGAGAGATTCGGCTCAAATGTTCCCCACGCCATGTGCCACATGCGATCTATTTTGCTACTGACCTGCCCCGAACTTTCAACGGAAAATTGGCTGAAATAGCGGTGACTGACTTAGCAAATGGTCGACCGGTGCGAAATCTCGCTTCGTTGGCTAACCCCGAGTGCCTACGAGAATTATCGGGATTTCTCGGCGAAAGCTCTTGACCAGCGCGGAGAGAAAAACCTACCTTTGAGCACTTCACCTCAAAGGGGGGGCATGACTGAGAACGAGACTTCATCTCCGGTACGAGTTGGCCTCAACGCGGTAAAGAGAATTAACGAGGGCGAAGGTGCGGGTGGATCTGCGCAATCGTCCCATTTGAAATGGCTCATCGAATGGCTATCCAAATTAGGCCATGGGGCCCCTGACGCTCGATTGCTCCAAACTCTCATACTGCGCAGCCCATCTCATCTTGGTCTGCGAGCGATTTCGATAATGATCATCGATGAGAATGACAACGCACGTAATTTCGCAGCACACGGGTATCCAGCAGATGCCATCAAGCTCCAGAATATGTACACGACTATCGAGGAGAAGTTACCTTCGGTCGATGCGATGCTCACAGGCAAAGCGGTATTCCTGAGAAGTCGGGAACAGTTGGAGCGTTACAGCAGTTATCTCCGCGCATGGGTCTCCTATATTCCTTGGATGAATTCCTTGATGGCCTTTCCATTGGTAGACAATGAACGGCTTCGAGGTTCGGTTGTCTGGGCTTTCGACAACGATAATGCTCAAGATGATTCAGGTGTACAACTTTTCACTGCGCTCACCATGATCATTCAGTCAATGATGGTTGGCGAATTCGCTGATATTCGAGTGGGCGGTTCCACGACCCAAATCAAATCAAATCCAAAGAGCGACAGTGGCGATTTACAAGAGAAGTATCACATGTCAGCTCGTCAGATTCGGATAGCGGAGATGATCGCAGATGGTGCGACTAACCGTGAGATTGCACAAACTTTGAATTTCAGCGAATCGACTGCTCGATATGAGACGATCAAAATCTACGAGCGTTTACAGGTGAAGAATCGAGCGCAGGCAGCCTCCATGATTCGACGGTATCTGTCAGCTGATTAATCACACCAATCTAATCAACGCTGGTGGCGGAGAACTCTTCCCGGCGTCTTGCCCGAGTGAACGCCATGTTCAACGACTATCTCGCCATTGACAAGAACATGGGAAATTCCCTCGGGGTATTGATGGGGTTGCTCGTACGTTGCTTTATCAAGGATCGTCTGAGGATCGAAGATGACCAAGTCAGCTCGGTAACCATCTTTTATTAAACCACGATCACGTAATCGAAGTTTCTGAGCGGGAGCGTGTGAACTTATTTGAATCGCTTGTTCGAGAGAGATTCCACCTTCTCCCACGTAACGTCGCAATACCCGCGGGAAAGTCCCGTACGAGCGGGGATGTGGCACGCCAATACCAGTGGGGCCGAGAGGGTCGAGTGAGAGTCCATCGGAACCCACCATCGAAAGCGGATGTGCGAAGACGGTCCGTACATCGGTTTCGTCGCGTCCGAATGCCACAATCGCCAACGAATGGCCCATCTCAGAAAGCAGATGCAGGGCCAAGTCGTCAGGATCGGTATTACTCTCCTGCGCAATCGCTGGGATTCGCTTTGCAATCATGGTCGTGAATTCTGGGAATACCGAGGCAATCTGATAGTTCTCCCAATTGATACTGACCTCTTTCCAATGCTTCTTTATCCTGCTGCGGACCTCTGGATCCTTTAACCGGGTGCGCATCTGAGCATCGCCACCCTCTTGAGCCCAATCGGGAAGCATTTGGCTTAGTGGACACGATCCGGCGATATACGGATAGACATCTGCGTTTATCTCACACCCATCGGCATTTGCCTCCTCGATAGCAGCAAGTGCCTCCTTCACCATTCCCCAATTCTTTTCGCCAACTACAACTAGGTGGCTGACCTGCATGCGTGCGCCGGATTTCTGTGCGACTCGAATAACTTCCTGAATTGAGCGCATGAGATTAGCTGCATACTCGCGCATATGAATCGCGAAGATTCCATCGAATTCGGCAACGACCTCTCCGAGCGCGACCAATTCTTCTTCAGATGCGTAAGAGACTGGCGTGAGGTTGAGTCCCGTGGAGAAACCAAACGCACCCGCTTCCATGTTCTCGCGAAGCAACTCCTGCATCTGTCTGATCTCGTCCGGTGATGCGACTTTCTCTCCGAATCCTGCAACAGCGGTATGAATCGGAATATGGCCTATCAACGATGCCACGTTTAGCGAGATACCAGCTCTATCCATTGTCGCAAGAAACCCTGCTTGGTCGCGCCAGCTCCAATCGATTGCAGGGTCCACATCAATAAATGCCAACCCGGAGCGAAGTGGGTTTGTTCGCTCGCTATAGGGATTTGGCGCAACTCCATAGCCACAGTTTCCGATGACTTCAGTGGTCACTCCCTGGCGAATCTTGCTCTCAGCCAGGGGATTGGAGAGAAGGGTCAAATCCGAGTGCGTGTGAATATCCACGAAACCTGGGGCAATCACCTGTCCGGTGATATCGAGGACTCGTGCTGCCTCCGGTGTTTGATCTGTTACAGAGATACTTCCCGACTTGATTCCGACATTCCCTCTTCGCAGTGGAGAACCAGAACCGTCGGCGATAAGTCCTCCACTGAAAAGAGTGTCGAACATTATTCTTTGATTCTAAAAATCGCGTCGACTTCAACTGGGGAGTTCAACGGTAGAGATTTGACGCCAATAGCGGTACGAGTGTGCTTGCCTCGCTCCTCACCGAAGACATTAAGAATCACTTGGCTGGCACCATGTGCGACAAGGTGTTGATCGGAGAATCCATCAGCGCTAGATACATACACTCCTAATCGGACTACGTATTCGATTCGATCAAGGGAGCCAAGCTCCTTCTTCACCGATTCAAGAACGTTGATTGCACATTGCCACGCACATTCTTGAGCAAGTTTCATGTCAACATCTTGACCAACCAGGCCAGTGGCGAGCATTTGATCGCCTCGCTTGGCAACTTGTCCGGATGCATAGAAATTGCGATCCATGAATTGGATTGGCAACAGCGAAATATTGAATGGGGCATCTGGGCTCTTGCTCAACGCTTCTAGGTTCTTATCGGGATTCACAGACAAACCTTTCTTGTGGAAAATCGATGGATACCAACGGATTCCGTCGGAGTTCGGGCCTAATAGTATGCCCCACCTTGTCGGAAGCAAAGTAACGATTTCCCATTTTATCTAGCGTTAATGAGAGAGTTATGCCCTTCCCAAGCGGATTGCTCTTCCTTATGCTTTTAGTATGTCGATCAGAGACGCAATCAGTCGTGATGACCTTGTCGAACTCGCACGCAAGGTTGCGAGCTTCAAGAGTGATGTAGATAACGAGGGTGAGTTAGCGGCATTCTTGGCAAGCAGGCTGCGCCACCAAGGCATCGAAGTTCACGATGAAGATGTGGTGGCTGGACGGCCGAACGTCATTGCGACTGTTCCTGGGCGCGATTCTGATCAATTGCCACTAGTGATTAATGCACACATGGATGGCGCCTATCACCTTACGGGTTGGAGTCGAGATCCACTCGAAGGGTGGATTGAGGGTGACAAGCTCTTCGGAGCAGCGATCTCTGACATGAAAGGTGGATTAGCGGCAATGGTCGCTACCATCGAAGCAGCTTCCCGACAGAGGGATTTGCCACGCGACCTAATATTGCAGGCAGTGATGCATCATGACACTGTGGGTTTAGGGGCTAAATACGTCCTTGCCTCAGAAGGTCCATACGAAGGGTATGGAATCAACGGCGAGCCATCGAATATGAAGGTCTATTACGCGCACGGCGGTGCGGTGAAATTCAAGATCACCGTGCGCGGGCAGGCAGCGCACGTATCGAGAATCGAGGATGGCGTTGACGCTTTGCAAGCCGCAGTCACTCTCTATCAAAAACTTGGTTCGATGACTCCGACCGGAAAACGAATCGAGGATCTACCCGATTTGCCAACGGTTTTCGTTGGCGTCTTGAACGGGGGGTTCGCAGCCGGTTGTGTTGCACCAACTGCAGAGCTGTATGGAGATATTCGCACTCTTCCAGATATGAACCGAAAGACGGTCTATTCGGATCTTGCGCAGATAATCGATGAGAATCGAGTACCTGGTTGTGAGTATGAAATCAAGATCACTGCGGCCCAAAAAGGGCTTTTAGGTAAACCTCAATCGACGATTATCACGGCAATCGATGGAGCTTTCCGTAAAGTACGTAATCAGGGCGCGGAGATATCGAAAGCGCTACCAACCCAGGCATTCGTCACTGATGGTGCAGACATGGCTGCAGCTGGACTCGAGACTGTGGTCTTGGGTCCTGGAGATTGGAAATATGCCCCCGATGAGTTTATTTCGATAACTGACATGCATGATGCAGCTCTTATCTATCTGCAGACCGCGTACGAACTCCCGTTGAGGTAGTCCATGCTCCTTGGATATGTAAGTGATGAGATGTATGTAGCAATCGCCGATGCCCAAGTGGAGTTTCGATCTACAGATAAGCAAAATCGCACGGAAGCTTTTCTCTTTAGGTCAGCGCCATCAGGAGCGATCTACGGTGAGATACCAACGGGGGAATACGAAGTAGCGATCTCACACCCAAGCTATGGCTCGAAGCTCAGCACTTACACGAGAGATTCGCAGAGCAAGCCGGTCCAATTTAGGTTGATGTCCAAAAAGTTGACTGGCTATATGTGGCCGAAGTGGAGTCAATCTGGAGCAAAAGCTGAGATTCGATTTAGTTCCCATGAAGTAGTTGACATCTCGCTCTGGCGATTAGGTTGGGAGGTCGAACATGTGCGTGAGATTGGCAGGTTCGAACCATTTGCTCCCTTAGGTGATTCACAGACCCTTCCCGATGGGGATATTTCGCAGAGTGGATTGGGTTGGAATCATGATCGATTCCAATTCGGCCCAGATTTGGATGCGCGCACGTTGATTGCACCTGAGGAAAGCGGCCTCTATTACATCCAACTCAAAGGGCTCTCTGGAGAGACCTTCACATTCCCCTGGATAGTTGCTCCCCGTGTCCCTAAAGCAAAAATCGCAGTTCTGGCATCGAATATCTGTTGGAATGCATATAACGATTGGGGAGGTCGCAGTAACTATGTAGCTGCCAACAAACTGCCTGATTCGCCAACTATCTCGGTGACACAAGAATCGCCCTGGTTTAGGCCAACCGGAGCAGTCTGGTGGGTTGATAACTCCTTCGAGCCGCTCTCGTTCGACCGACCCGAACCAATCAATAGTCTTGATTTACGTGAATCAATCACTGATCCAATCAAGAAGATCGGTTCCGAACATCTAGTCGCAGGAGAGTGGCGCTTACTGGGATGGATGGAACGCGAAGGATTCGATTATGACTTCTATGCGGAGAACCAATTCGATGATGCAACTCTGAACTTAGCGGACTATTCGATTCTTGTACTGAGCACGCATCCTGAGTACTGGACGATAAATATGTATGAAAAGCTAAAACGTTGGGTCAATGACGGGGGACGCTTACTCTACTTGGGAGGTAACGGCATCAATTGCAGCGTGGAGCTACATGGAGATGCAATGACCGTCTATGACATGGACCTCAGTGAGTGGCTGCCACATCGCGCGTACACTGGAGAGGGGTCTCTGATTCCCAGTCGCTTTGGCCTGCGCCATGAAGTAGAGAGCAATCTTTTGGGAGTGGTCATGAGTTTCGCTGGAATGGGAACTGGTGCGCCCTATGAGGTTATTGATCCCAACCATCCGATATTTGCTGGGACTGGCCTGAATAAAGGGGACCATTTTGGTTTTGAGACACTGGCGATTCGCTGCCCAGGTGGTGCATCTGGACACGAGACCGACAAGATGGATTCATCAAGCCCTGCAAACACTGCATTACTGGCGCGCGGTGCCAATGGACCGGGAGCGGGCGCAGAATTGGTGACGTATACGACTCCTTCAGGCGGACTAGTGATAAGCGTTGGCTCAATCAATTGGGGAGCGGGGCTGCCAATAGATAGCACCCTCTCGCACATCACACGAAATATGTTTCTACTCGCATTAGGAAATTGACCGTTATTCAATTGATTAGCGATTTTGATGAACTTACTTCTAGCTTTAACCATTAAGGGGTGAGAAACTCCGGGCATGAATAAATCCATTAACGCCACCATCACCAAAATCGAGACTGTAGCGGTCAATCCGGTAGTCCATCCCTCTCTAGTAGTTCAAGGGGCAAGTGGAACCCACGATAAGTCGAACTTCCTGATCGTGCGAGTCACCACCTCTGCCGGAGTTACTGGAATTGGCGAGGTTAGTGGAACCCTTGGGTGGAGCGGTGAAGATAGTGGCACTGCCCTGCATGCAATTAAGCACGCAATCGCACCAAAACTCATCGGGCAGCCGCTGGCTCCTGTCGAAGGCCTGCAAGCGTTGATGGAGATCGCCCTTGCAGCAAGTCCTTTCACAAAAGCTGGAGTGGCGACTGCGCTCTGGGATGCATATGCACGCACGCTTGATATCTCGATGGCTGAGGCGCTCGGTGGCGCTATTCGAAAGACCATTCCGATCAAGTTCTCACTCAGTGGCGACAAGGATCGGATCAAGCTTGTCTATGAGACTGCTACGAAGATGGGTTTTCATGCATTTAAACTCAAGATTGGCAAGGATCCAGTCGATGATGGTGATCGTTTCGCTTTCGCTCGCAAGCTGGTGGGTGAGCACACCTTCCTCGGAACTGATGCAAACACTGGATACCGACGGAGCGAAGCTCGGTTAGCCGGGGAGTTGATGCGTCCGCATAAGCCAGCATTCTTTGAGCAACCCGTTGCCGCTGGCGACCTCCAGGGGATGCATGAATTAAAGGAGTTGGGGATCCCAGTAGTAGCCGATGAATCAGTCTTCCGATTAGAGGATTTGGTTGCAGTGCTCCGTGCCGACGCTGCTGATGTGATGAGCATTTATGTTGGAAAGAGCGGTGGTCCAAACAAGGCAGTTCAGATGGGTCGAATCGCAGATGCCTTTGGCTTGGATTCGCTCATTGGATCAAATGGTGAATCTGGAGTTGGCGCGGCGGCGCAATTGCAAGTTGCAGCAGCGATGCCAGGATTGTCGAAGCGCTTCCCATCAGACATCATTGGGGAGTACTACTACTCCGATGGCATCTTGGAGAAACCGCTCGATAGTGATGGCAAAGTCGTTCATTTGCCAGACGCACCTGGTCTTGGAGTAGCTCTCAAACCAGAGATAGCAGCAAACTTCGCCGAGATCTAAAGGTGCCATCATGGGCCCATTCCGCTCGAGCATTCACGCTCCAATCACGAAGATCGAAACGTTATCGATTTCACCAGAGGTGCACCCCTCGCTCGTAGTTCAGGGTGCTAGCGGAATCCATGACCACTCAAACTTCCTGATTATTCGAGTAACTACTGCGGCCGGCATTTTAGGAATTGGCGAGATGAATGGGACTCTCTACGCCGTTGGTGAGGACGGAACGATAGCGAAACAGATTATCCAAAAAGTGATCGCGCCAAAGCTCTTGGGCCAACCAATTGCTCCTGTTGAGAACCTCCAGGCAATTATCGAACAGGCGGTGGCTGGCAGTCCGTTTACGAAAGCAGGAATCAATACGGCACTGTGGGATGCCTACTCGCGCACTTTGGATATCACAATGGCTGATGCCTTAGGAGGGGTACGTCGACGGGAGATTCCAATCAAGTTTTCACTAAGTGGCGATCAAGCCCGTATCAAACATGTTTACGAGACTGCTAGCAAATTAGGTTTTGGCGCCTTCAAATTGAAAATTGGGATGGACCCCATAAATGATGCTAAAAGATTTGCTTACACCAGAGAATTAGTGGGCAGAGAGACATTCCTTGGTACTGACGCAAATATGGGATTTCGCCGGAGTGAAGCGCACTTGATGGCCGAACTCATGCGTTCAAATAATCCTGCATTCTTCGAACAGCCGGTTGCGGCCGGTGATCTCCAGGGAATGCATGAGCTCAGGGAGCTGGGGATACCGATCGTTGCTGATGAATCGGTTTTCCGGCTCGATGATTTGGTGGCTGTGCTTCGAGCGCAAGCTACTGACGTAGTTAGCGTCTATGTAGGAAAGAGTGGTGGCCCGAGCAAGGCTGTTCAGATCGGGATGATTGCCGAGGCATTCGGGATTGACTCAATCATCGGTTCCAATGGCGAGTCAGGTGTGGGCGCTGCAGCGCAATTGCAGGTCGCTGCATCGCTTCCTGGGTTATCCATGCGCTTTCCGTCAGACATCATCGGGGAGTTCTACTATTCCGAGAGCGTGCTGGAGAAGCGCCTGGATAGCGACGGCCGAGTAGTTAGGTTGCCGGACGCCCCTGGTTTAGGGGTGAGTTTGAAACCTGAGCTAGAGGCAGGTTTTGAATCTGCCATTTAGGTGCGGATATGAGCGATGGTGCCCATCGCCGATGTTTCATAACAAAAGTTCATAATGTCCTATCATTTTTATTGGCTATTTTAGAGGGAGCAAACGTCTGGTTATTAGCTCTGCAACTCAATATCCTTCCCAGCAATCGCCTATTTCGTGAACGAGAAGAGTCAAGGAATTTGACCTTTCTCAACGCGGAGTGGGCACAAGTCCGGAGGGATTATCTATGCAAAAGCTTTTCCGTAAGGTTTTGGTGTTGGGGCTTATCTCTTCCCTAGCTCTCAGCATTCCCTTAACAACCTCTGCAAGCGCTTCAAGTAAGAAGCCTGCAGCGAAGACAACTGTAAAAAAGAAGCCAGCTGCGACGCCAGCTGCGACGCCAGCTGTGAAGGCGGCTCCAACTGTCCTTCGTATGCTTCGTATGGGTGACTGGTCCAATGCCTTCGGCCCAAGCCGTAACAGCTCAGGAACTGATCACCTTATTAACTTCCTTATCT
>CAZPIJ010000046.1:0-10094 GCA_964586805.1 uncultured Bifidobacterium sp.
GCCGTGGATGATCGGCATTCAACATCCCAAACGCGCTGGCAGCATCGCAGCAGTAATTCCGATTCGTGATGGTGCGGTAGCAAGCAGCGGAACATATGAGCGAGGCGCACATATTTACGATTCGACGACTGGTGCGATAGCCATCGGCGCGCTTGCAGCAACGGTCTATGGTCCCGATGGTGGGCTGGCTGATGCCCTTGCAACCGCCCTCATGGTGGCCGGGCGCGAGGGGGCGCCCTGGTTCCTGAAGCCAGAATTAGCCGAATATGGCTGCTGGGTCGTCAATCGCCACGAGGAAACCACCTGGTCGGTTCGTTGGCCAGAGCATCCGAATCCAAAAGGCTAATCGCAAATCACTTGCAATTCGCACTCTGAACTTCGCGCCATTACTCTTTACCTCATGTTCGCAAAGAAGGAAGTGTCGTTAATCAAACGGCGTACGATCGATTTCGGTCGCGCAACTTCTTCGCGCTGTCTCTCCTAATCACGAACAATCTTTCGATTGTCGTCTAGCCCGCGTGAGCGGCTTTCCACCAACTAATTTTAGGAGAGAGATATGTTGAAGCAGATTGATGTTCGTGGCGCACGATTCAGCGCGCTACTCACTACTTTTGTGTTGGCGCTGTCGCTAGCAACCGAATCGTGGATTCTTGCCTTATGGCAAACTGCGGTATTCGCGATCGGCGCAACCTTCGGTCCGGCACGAACCCCCTATGCATCTATCTTCCGCACAGTCGTGAAGCCACGACTGAAGTCATCACCTACTTTTGAGGATGAGCGTCCTCCTCGGTTTGCTCAAGCGGTTGGTTTCCTCTTTGGTTCGGTGGCCCTTGTCGGTGTAGCAAGCGGCATCTCTCTCCTATTCACTATTGCGATTGCGTTCGCACTCGGAGCAGCGTTCTTAAATGCGGCGTTCAATTTCTGCCTGGGTTGCAAGGTCTACCTCCTTCTTGCCCGCGCATTCAAGAGCGAGCGCGTGTCTTCAATCTCCCAACCTGTGGAGGTCAAGTAAATGTCCCGAGCTCAAGCATTGGTCAGCGCCGAGTGGTTACTCGAACATCTGGATGACGAGAATGTTGCCATCATCGAGGTAGATGAAGACACAAGCCTGTATGAGAAGGGACATATCAAGAATGCCCTTACTTTCCACTGGCGAAATGACCTTCAGGATGGCCTGATTCGCGACCTCATCTCTAAGCAGAAGTTTGAAGCGTTGCTCTCGAAGAGCGGCATCGCTAATGACACGACTGTCGTGCTCTATGGCGGAAATAACAATTGGTTTGCAACCTATGCATATTGGTATTTCAAGGTCTATGGCCATGCCGATGTTCGACTTCTCGATGGTGGTCGAAAGAAATGGGAGCTCGAGGGGCGTGCACTGACTACCGATATCCCTGCAGTGACCCCAACTCGTTATGTGGCAAAGGAGCGGGATCTCTCGATTCGCGCCTTCCGTGATGAAGTCATCAATTCAATCGGATCTAAGAACATAGTCGATGTGCGCTCTCCTGCAGAGTACAAAGGTGAATTACTCGCACCCGCGCACCTACCCCAAGAAGGCGGACAAGTTGCTGGACATATTCCTACTGCAAAGAACATCCCGTGGTCGCAAGCAGCAAACGAAGATGGCTCCTTTAAGAGCGATGAAGAACTCGCTGCGCTCTATTCGAAAGCAGGAGTCGACTTCGGTAAGGAGACCATCGCGTATTGCCGGATTGGCGAGCGCTCCGCATTCTCGTGGTTTGTTCTCCACGAGTTGCTCAATCTGAAAAATGTGAAGAATTACGATGGATCCTGGACCGAATACGGTTCGTTAGTAGGTGCGCCAATCGAAGTTGGCGCATGAGAACTTGTGGTGCGACTCCCGGCGGCCCCGAGCTCACCGGGATCGACCTTGCTAAACAAGCAGTGATTCAAGGGGTAGTCCTTCGCGATGGCACCTCCGATTCGGTGCCAAATGGGATACCCGCGACAACCGGTTATGTTCGATTGCTAGATCGCGATGGTGAATTTGTCGCCGAAGTGCCACTCAATGAAGACGGCCAATTCCGTTTCTTTGCCGCTCCTGGAAATTGGACGGTACGAGCATTAGTGCCTGGCGCTACCAGCCAGGTTGAGGTCAGTGCGGAGTATGGTCGCGCGCTCGAACTGACTATTTCGCTCTGATTAACCTAGGCTTATCCCATGAGAGATGAATTGCGCGAGCGCGGCCTGCGATTGACGCCTCAACGAGAGTTAGTGCTCACTGCAGTTCGATCGTTAGGACATGCCACCCCAGAAGAGATTGCGCAATACATTCACCGCACACATCCGAGCATCAATCTCTCGACTGTCTACCGCAACCTCGAGACGCTCGAGAATGTTGGCCTCGTGCTCCACACACACCTTGGCCATGGTGGCGCTACCTATCACGCTGCAGAAGAGGTCAACCACTTGCACCTAGTTTGCGGTAAGTGTGGCGCAGTTGGTGAAGCCCCAATCGAGACTGCTGCAACTTTCGTCAATGCGCTCGCTGATGATTATGGTTTCAAGACCGATGTCACGCACTTTGCTGTTTACGGTAAGTGCGCCAATTGCTCCGACGGATCATGAGCGCAGTATTCGTCGACGCGGGTCCAGATAAAGGTGCGATCTGGCACTTTGGTGAACCAGTAAAGGAACAACGAGCCCTAGCGGCCGGCAAGGCATTTGCAGACCTCAGTCATCTTCCTGCAGTGGCAGTAACCGGAGAGGATCGCCTATCGTGGATCCACTCGCTCTGCACCCAAGATGTCGAGCATCTGCCGCCTGGTCAGTGGAGCAGTGCGCTGATACTTGATCCACAAGGACATATCCAATTCCCACTCTTGCTTATCGATGATGGCAGCACTCTCTATCTCTTCACAGAAATCGCATCAGCACCACCATTGATTGCATATCTACAGTCAATGAAGTTCATGCTCCGAGTAGAAGTTCGCGATGCGAGCGGTGAAGTTGCCCTTTTTCGCGCACCAGGTGTAACCGATCACATCGGTGGCCCATTCGCGTTGCTGCCTAGATCTGAGATTGCGAGCATGACCGCCAATTTCGCGCTTACTGCAATGCAAGTGGGCACATGGGCTCTGGATGCCGAGCGGGTGGCTGCCGGCCGCCCTCGTTTTGGATTCGAAAGCGACCCGAAGACCATTCCCAACGAATTAGGGCTGCTGAATATTGCGGTTCATATGAACAAGGGGTGCTATCGCGGACAAGAGACGGTGGCAAAAGTATTCAACTTAGGAAAGCCCCCTCGTCGATTGACGCTCTTGCATCTCGACGGTTCTGGAGTAGAACTACCACTGCCAGGTGCGTTGATAACACTTGAGGGAAAGAGCATCGGCTTCGTTGGCACCGTCGCGCGACATCACGAGTTGGGTCCTATTGCCCTTGCGCTGGTCAAGCGCTCGGTCCCTATCGATGCAACCCTGATTGCTGGCGGAATCTCTGCAACCCAAGAAGAGATAGTTGCGCCCTAGATGTCAAAGAAAGTCACGATCTACTCTCGTCGTGGTTGTCACTTATGTGCACAGGCGATGGCGACAGCCCGTGATTTGCAATCAGAATTCAACTATCAGATTGAAGAGATCTTCATCGATGGGAATGATGAGTTAATCGAAGCATATGGCGAACAAGTGCCGGTCATTCATATCAATGACGAACCCCATGATTTTTTCCAAATCGATGAAGAACGGTTTAGAAGAGCGCTTCGCTAGATCTCGGTATTACCAATAAGAATGTCGTCGGCATCGACGATTCGGTAGGAGTAACCCTGTTCAGCAAGGAATCTCTGGCGATTCTGTGCGAAATCTTGGTCGACAGTGTCGCGAGCGACCAATGTATAGAACCGAGCACTTCGACCATCAGATTTTGGACGGAGGATTCGCCCGAGGCGTTGCGCCTCTTCTTGGCGAGAGCCGAACGCGCCAGAGACTTGGATTGCGATGGTTGCTTCGGGTAGGTCAATCGAAAAGTTGGCAACTTTCGAGACCACTAACGAGGTGATCTCACCCTCGCGAAAGCTCTGGAAGAGGGCTTCGCGTTCTTTGATGGGGGTATCACCGGTGATGACCGGAATTCCTAGCTCACTTGAGAGGGTATCGAGTTGGTCGAGATACTGCCCGATGAGCAGAATCTGTTCACCCTGATGTTTTTCCACTAGCAACTTTGCGATGGCGCCTTTTGTTCGGGTGGTAGCGCAGGTGCGATATTTATGTTCTGGCTCTGCAGTTGCATAGAGAAGTCGTTCTGCATCAGTGAGATTTACTCGAACCTCGACACATTCTGCAGGAGCGATGTATCCCTGAGCTTCGATCTCCTTCCAGGGCACATCGAATCGTTTTGGCCCGATCAGTGAGAAAACCTCGCCTTCGAGGCCATCTTCACGGACAAGTGTTGCCGTGAGTCCTAATCGACGACGGGATTGGATGTCGGCAGTAAATCGGAATATCGGTGCTGGTAGAAGATGAACTTCGTCATAGATGATCAAGCCCCAATCATGTTGATCAACTAGATCTAAATGGGCGTAGACGCCACCGCGTTTGGTTGTGAGCACTTGATAGGTGGCGATGGTGACCGGGCGAATCTCCTTTTTCGAACCGGAGTATTCGCCTATTTGATCTTCGGTCAGCGATGTTCGCTTGAGTAATTCACTCCGCCACTGCCGCGCTGCAACCGTGTTAGTCACCAGAATCAAGGTCGTAGCCTGAGCCAATGACATTGCTGCCGCTCCCACGAGTGTTTTGCCGGCGCCACAGGGAAGTACAACGACTCCAGAACCACCGTGCCAGAATCCTTCGGCAGCAAGTCGTTGGTAGGGGCGCAACTTCCAATCGCTCTCGTGGAGTTCGATCGGATGCGCTTGGCCATCGACATAACCGGCCATATCTTCGGCGGGCCAACCTAACTTCAATAGCGATTGCTTAAGGCGACCGCGCTCACTAGGAAATACTTGAATGGTCTCGTTATCGATCCGCTTTCCGAGCATCGGTTGGACCTTCTTGGCTCGGATCACCTCTTCGAGCACTGCAGCATCGGTCGTGGTAAGGATCAGGCCATGGACTGGATGCGTCTCAAGTCGTAACCGGCCATATCGCGCCATCGTCTCGGCAATGTCGATCAGGATGGCATGCGGCACCGCATACCGTGAATATCGTAAGAGCACATCGATGACGCTCTCGGCGTCAAGGCCAGCAGCGCGCGCATTCCACAGTCCAAGGGCGGTTAGTCGATAGGTATGGATATGTTCTGGTGATCTTTCGAGTTCAGCGAACGGAGCGATTGCGCGACGACAATCATCGGCTGCACCATGTTCGATCTCAAGGAGCAGCGTCTTGTCGCTTTGAACGATCAGCGGGCCATCAGCCATTGGGGTTATCCACCAAATCCTTTAGCAATGCATGGAGGAATTCGATCTGGCTGCCGACACCTTTGGCGCTAATCCATTCTCCTGCTGCATGAGCATTGCCACCGATTGCTCCGAGTCCATCAAGAGTAGGAACGCCGGTAGCAGCAGCAAAATTCCCATCGCTGGCACCGCCGACTGCCACACCAAGCAACTCTCCACGGCCGAGCGCTGCATGCACTCGCTTAGCTCGCTCGAAGAGCGCCTTGGTTGACTCTGGTTGTAAGGGTGGCCGATTGATTCCACCCGAGATGACGATGCTCGCATCAGGATGCTGTGGCTTGAGTTGATGTAATGCATCTTCGATTCGCTTGAGCTCGCTCAGTGCAAAGGAACGACAATCGACTACGAGTCGAGCAAGTGCTGGCACAGTATTTGTCGTTGTTCCTGATGTGAGAACCGTTGGCACTGCGGTGGTCTGGAATTTTGGATCTGATGATTCTGCAATCTTCTCGATTTCTACGATCAAATGCGCCATCTCGGTGGTCGCATTGATGCCTTTCTCTGGTTCTAGTCCCGCATGTGATGCTCGGCCGTGTACTTCGATAATGAAATCTGCAGTTCCTTTGCGACCAGTCTTCACTGCGCCTTTGATGGAGGCCTCCAGCACGAGTACCGCTCGGGCGTTCCGGGAGGATTCTTCGATGAGCCCTCGTGATGCATGAGAACCAATCTCTTCATCAGTGGTGCAGAGCATCGCCACTGAACCGGTGATCCCCTTGAGCGCATGGACCGCTTGGACGAAACCTGCTTTCATGTCGAAGGAACCGGGTGCAGTGATTCGATCTCCATCGACCTGCCATAGCGGAAGGAATGAGCCTTTGGGCCAGACAGTGTCGAGGTGGATCAAAAGTAGGATCTCGGCTTTTTTCGCTCCCCACCAGAGAATGGGTGAACCGTTCACTTCAGAGATCTCACCTGCGTTGCCAAGAACTTCGGAACAGATGGCGCTTGCCTCTTTGAGAAGTGCATCGAGGGCAACACGATCATCGCTGGGGGATTCGATTCGAACCAATCGTTCGATATCTGCCAGATAGCGGGGGTTTACCGCAGCAGCAGAAGAAGACGACGAGGAGGAGGCGGCCATGGTGTAAGTCTGCCCTATTCAACGATCAAGACGCCTGAGATACGACTGACCGAGAATCGGAGCACCTCATCGCTACCGTGGTCATACGCCATCAAGATTCCAGCAATCAGGTGAATCGGCTCGATGATCCGCTCAGTGACACCGCCATCGCTATCGGCATAACCAATGCTCACTGTGGCCTTCGACTTGATGGCGAGGGTGAGTGTGCTCATAGTCTCGCTGGGGGTGCCAGCGATGATGGAAGAACTCTTTCGATGAGTTGCTGCCTTATCTCCCGCACGAAGCGCCCGAAGTGCAGCGCTAATCAATTCTTCAGTTGGCGCCGCTAAATCTCCAGAAATCCGAGGTGGCCGTGGTTTGTTCTTTGCACGGGCGCGATCATGTTTACGAGCGACGAGGGCGCCGTCTCGATCTTCAAGCGCAGGGAAATAACCCGCTTCAACGAGCGCATCAATTGCCTCGTGGGTGTCACCTTCAGTCATGAGAACAGTTGCGCCTAACTGTCGGAGTTGTAAATGTGCCAATTTCTTATCTGAGAGTATCGCTGTGAGTTGTGTTTGGTCTTCGCATCGAATGTATGAACTAAAGCTGATACCCACCCGCAATTTTCCGTATCTCTTTCCGATATCAGAAATCATGTACTCGAGGGGTTGTGGCAATGGCGTCTTAGATATCTTGGCTAGAAAAGTCTTAATATCGTCGCTACTTCGTCCATTGTCTAATGCTCGTCGAATTGAATTTTCAGAGAGCCGATACACTGTAGCGCCACCTTTGCTTTCGATATTGGCAAGTAGCGACATCTCTCGTGCGAGCTCGACTTGTAATGGCCCTGGCGCGATAGCGGTGTTATCGGCTTGAATAAGGATGTAGTCGATCTCCTTAGGCAATAGCGCTTGCATCCCGATATCACTCTGGCCCTGGAGGAGCGCTCCAGCAAAGGATGTGAGCGCGTTTCGTCCAGTAAAACCAAGCCATTGCGCCTCTCGTGCGCACCAATGAACGAAGTCGTGATGGCTGCCTAAGCCCTTGCGAGGGCGCTCCCATTTGATTCGTTCGGCTAATGCTCCGATATCCACTGAGGTCGGAGCGATCTGCGCATAGAGCGCAAGGGCCAACCGCTTGATATGGGCAATCGAACTTCGATCAATCTCAGGGCCTAATGGAGCGATGTAACCGCGCTCGCTCTTTCCTACAAGACCTGCGACTCTGGATGTTGCAAGCCAGTTGTTTGCAATTTCTACCCAGCGCTCTTCAAGGGTCCGGTTGCGCCAGATATCGAAGGCAGGAGTAGGGAGGAATTCCTCATCGTTATGTAGCGCAACGAAACCAGAGATGAAGGCCAGCTCGGCGATGAAAATTAGATATTTTTCCTCGAGCCCCAGCTCGTCACTTGCTCGCTTAAGTTCACGAACGCCGATACCACCCGAGCGAAGTGCTGCAGCAGGTTCTCCTGCCCAGAAATGCAAGAGCTCTTCGATGTGGTGAAGTAGCTCAAGTGCAGCACCGATGGCAGTGCTATCGACATCTTCTTGAGCAAGAGATTTTCCAGCATATGGTGGTGGCGTATCACGGAGCTCTTTATGCACGCGATTACCACGAAGATAGATGGCAACCTCACGAGGAAGTGCAACGGTGTGATTATCCAGTGGAGTAAGAAGATGATTCTCCAGTAACCACGAGAGAGTCGAAGTAGGGCGCCGGACATCACTGACTGCACCGCGCGGGGGTCCCCAGGTGAGTTTGTCGAGCATCGCTTGGGCAGCCGGGGGAGCTTCTTTGATCTTCTTTCGCCAACGAGTGGGATCGCCCATACCACTGGGGCCGAGCCCTGCTGGCTCAGGACCGAGCCCATCGCGCACGCTATTGAGAATTCGAATCTGATCCTCGTCCATATATATAAGTGCCAGAGTGTGGAATCGATCGTATGGCGCCTGTGCATTAGGGCCAGCCATCTCAAGAAGCGCATCCAGCGTCACCGGCTCTGGGAGCGCCACCAGCATCTCGAGAACTTGAATCTCCCAGGTCGTACAGCTATCCAGTGCGCGGGCAATGCTCGGTGAAGAACTTGCTCGTGCGGCAAGTGCAGTGATGTCGGTTGGTAATGGGGAGAGCAGGTCAGGTCGTAACGAGAAAAGCTCTTGGAGATGTGCATCACTTCGCGCGCGCAATTCATCAGCCAAAGAACGGGCTGGTCGCAGGGTGCTAGACATAACCTGCCTACGCTACCTGAAGGTGCGCAGGTTATGCTCATCGTATGAAAACGCTCGTCCATGTAGTGCGCCATGGCGAGGTAGAGAATCCCGATGGCATCCTCTATGGCCGCCAATCCGACTGGCATCTCTCAGTGCGCGGGCGCGAAATGGCAGCTGCTGTTGCCCAGTGGACAACGGGTCGAGATATCGCAGAGGTCATCGCATCACCGCTCGAGCGCGCACAAGAAACTGCAGCACCTATTGCTGCCCAACATAAATTGTCAGTCAGGACTGATGTTCGATTAATCGAGGCGGAAAATGTTTTCGAAGGGAAAAAGTTTGGCGTAGGTGCGAGTACCGGTGCGCTCCTGAAGCCATCGGCCTGGCGACATCTCTGGAATCCATGGCGACCATCGTGGGGTGAGCCATATCGTGAGCAGATAAGTCGCATGATGGCGGCAATAACTGATGCGTATACCTTAGCCCAGGGCAGAGAAGCGATTTGCGTCTCTCATCAGTTGCCCATCTGGATTCTTCGATCTGCAATCGAAGGAAGGTCTCTAGTACATGATCCACGAAAGCGAATCTGCTCACTCGCTTCAGTGACAACTGTGATTTTCAATGCAGCAGGGGTGATTGAGGGAGTCGAGTATGCCGAGCCTGCCGCGCACTTGCTTCGGATCAAGAAGTGAAGAGTAAATCTTCCTTTCGCACAATCGCACTTACGGTGCTGGCCACGCTCCTTCTGGCCGGGTGTGGCGGCGGTGGAACATCTATCGATGAGAGCTCTTATGTCGCAGGTGATGGTGTTGTCACGGTCATCAAAGCCAGTGAGAGAAAGAGCGCCCCAACTATCTCTGGCTCAAGCATTTCTGGATCCGCGGTCCGGGTCGAAGTTGGGAGGGTGGCGCTGATCAATGTCTGGGCATCGTGGTGTTCTCCTTGTCGAGCAGAGGCACCTGTCTTAGAAGAGCTAGCAATGAAATTCCCAGAGGTGCAATTCATCGGTTTGCTCACAAGAGATTCGAAAGATAGCGCTAATGCTTTTATCAAGAGATTTGGAATAACTTATCCGACTATTGCAGATGACAAGATCCTTCTTGGATTTCGCGAGAGTCTTCCGGTTGCCGCAATTCCGACCACATTCTTGATTGATAGCAGCGGCAAAGTGGCGGCACGAATCTCTGGAGAGGTCACCTTCTCCTCAGTGAGCAAACTCTTGACGGAGTTGATGGCCGAATGATCTTCGCACTCACTGAACAAGTCCTACAAGGATCGGCTTTACTCGCATTTCCGATTGCGATCTTTGCAGGGCTAGTGGCGTTCCTCTCGCCCTGTGTATTACCGCTGGTTCCAGCGTATCTGGCATATGTTTCAGGGTTATCAGGCGCAGAGT
>CAZPIJ010000047.1:0-9806 GCA_964586805.1 uncultured Bifidobacterium sp.
GAATAGTCGAAGTCGTTTCTCAGAGGAGAGTCGAATTTCGCTCACTTCGCTCCTTTTTCTTCGTTACTTGCACGATCCGCGGCTTTCGCAGAGTCGCTTCCCGCTCGCTTACGATTTACCCATCCGAGAATATTCCGTTGTTGCCCTCTTCCCACGCCCATTGCCCCTGGTGGCACATTTTCTGTTATCGCCGAGCCGGCGGCGGTATAGGCGCCATCGCCCACCTCGACCGGGGCGATCAGGATGTTGTCGCTGCCGATCCGGACATGGTCCCCAATGATGGTCTGATGTTTAGCCACCCCGTCGTAGTTGGCGGTGATAGTGCCAGCGCCAATGTTGCTGCCAATTCCGATAGTGGCATCCCCGATATAGGACAGGTGTGGGACTTTGGAACCATCCCCGATCGTTGAATTCTTGACCTCGACGAAAGATCCCACCTTGGCACCGTCACCGAGGTGGGCCCCAGGGCGCAAGAACGAATAGGGACCTACATGTGCATGGCGACCGATGATGGCGCCATCACATTCGGACTTCGTGACCACGGCATCGGCTCCTACAACGCAATTAAAGAGCCGGGCATCGGGGCCGATGAGAGCACCACGGCCAATGGAGCTCTTGCCCTCGATCTGACAACCTGGCTTGATAGTCACATCAGCTTCGATGGTGACAGTGGCATCTATGAAAGTGGTTGGCGGATCGATGATGCTCACACCATTTCGCATCAATTCGATATTAATGCGATCGCGCATGATGGCTGTTGCCTCGGCAAGTTGAATCCGATCATTGACACCTAGGATCTCGAAGTAATCCTCGGCAACAACTGGCATGACTAACTTTCCACCCGCACGGATAATTTCCACCGCATCGGTGAGGTATTCCTCGCTCTGTGAATTATTTGGTTTGATCCCGGCGAGCGCTTTTCGAAGTTCACCAGCACGAAATGCATAGACGCTCGAATTCACTTCATGAACTTCGCGCTCATCTTCATTAGCGTCGCGCTCCTCGACAATCTTGAGGATGCCATTGTGACCATCGCGAATGATTCGACCATACCCAAATGGATCATCGACATCTGCAGTGAGGACAGCGGCACCAACTTTAGAATTCTCACATGCCTCGACTAATCCTGTGAGCGTTTCACCGGTGATAAGTGGGACATCTCCAGCGACCACAACGATGATTGAATCATCCTGAACATCGATGTTCTCAAGTGCGATGCGCACGGCATGAGCAGTGCCACCACGATGCTCCTGTAGGACTGTGCGGATGGAATTTCCATATGAAGCAATTTCTACTTTGACCTCTTCGCTCTTTGCGCCTACGACGACAATTCGCTCCTGCGCGGCCAAAGATTCGGTTGCCGTGAGCACATGACCAATAAGAGTGCGCCCCAAAATTGTGTGGAGGACTTTGGGTATATCTGAACGCATCCGCGTTCCTTCGCCCGCCGCAAGGAGGATGACAACTCTGCCCATTGGAAGGCGACCTCCCCCTGCACATCACCGGCTCGAGAATTCCTCTGGTGTGCGTGCGCTCCGCCACCTGGTATCGATCCAGGACCCTGGGCTTCAAAGGCCCATGTGCTAGCCACTACACCATGGCGGAACCCGTATTCTCTCTCATTTTCGCCGCGCTTTCGACCAGCCGGCGTGGAGCCGGTCGCCACTACCCTTGGCAGATATGAATACGCCCTCGCCCGCCGCAAACCCAGGGGCGCAGCGCACGCGGATGTCCAGCGCTGCTCGCCGCGAGCAGATAATCACCACGGCCATCGGTGTCTTTGCCGAAAGTGGCATCGAGGGGACGAGCGTCGAGGAGCTAGCGGCGAATGCAGGAGTATCTAAGCCGCTGATTTATGAACACTTTGGAAGTAAAGAAGGGCTTTACGCGGTCGTCGTAGATCGGGAGATGCGCGCATTGCTTGAGATGATTTCGAGCACGCTGGAAGCTGGTCGCCCTCGAGTGCGCGCCGAACGGGCTGCATTGGCGTTCTTGACCTACATCGAAACCCGCAGCGATGGATTTCGATTGTTGGTTCGCAATTCGCCTGTCGGCGGACAGAGCGGTTCCTTTGCCACGCTTTTGAGCGAAGTCGCAGCGCAAGTTGAACATATTTTTATCGAAGAGTTAGGAACGCGCGGCTTTGATAGCCAGATGGCTCCGATGTATGCCTCGATGCTTGTCGGAATGGTGGCATTAACAGGTCAGTGGTGGCTTGATGCTCGAACATTTACCCGCGAACAAGTTGCAGCACATATCGTCAACCTTGCTTGGAATGGATTAAGTGGTTTAGAGGCGCAACCTCGCCTCTCGTTCGAAGGGCGCAGAAAACATGAGCGATAAGAACCGCCCACGCCACGATGAGGTCGCCGAACTCGTCGCTGCCTGGCGACGCGAACGGCCAGACCTGGATGTCACACCTCTTGAAGTCTTAAGCCGAATCACTCGACTTGCGCGACAACTGGATATCGCGCGCCGCGCAGCATTCGCAAAACATGGACTGGAGACTTGGGGCTTCGATGTGTTGGCAGCCCTTCGCCGCGCAGGCGCCCCGTATCAACTCACGCCGGGACAATTGATTCATGAGAACCTGGTGACCAGTGGGACTGTCACTAACCGCCTTGATCGCCTAGAAGGCGAGGGCTTACTTACCCGGCATCCCGACCCATCCGATGGTCGTGGAACTCTCGTGCGAATCACCCAGCAAGGAATCACGGTGGTCGACGCTGCACTTGCAGACCTGCTCCATCGCGAAAAAGAGTTGATTAAAAGTCTCAAATTTGATGAGCAATCTACCCTGGCTGACTTACTCAGTTCAATTTTGACTGGATTGGATAAGAGCCAGTGAAGAATCTACGAAATATAATCGCGATTATCTGCTTCGCTCTGATATCAACACTTTCGGTTACGCCAGTTCAGGCTGAAGGCACTTCGACTGTCGAATATTCTGTTACCGATTCTCAATTCGGCTACTGGCTAAAATCCACGCTGTACACCTTGTCATCTTCGTCTGAACGGAGCACCACAGCTTCTTCGGGTCCGATTTTTTGCAGCAATTGGGATGACCCGCTCTGTGCGGGCGCCACCCAATTACTCGCGGATTTGATTGAAACTCCATGTATCGACCTTCAAGACCGCGGATGTATCGAAGGGGTTGAGGTAGCGAGTGGCCAAGGGGAACTCGAGAAGTTAACTCTTGTAGGTGAGGCCACTGAAACAAGCATTCCAAGTAAATCCTTTCCACTCGCGAGCTCCAGTGGTGGAAGTTTGTTCATACCTCGTGGCGGTGGCATCTCGCTCTGGCGAAGTAATAAAGCTGATAGTGATGGGCGCTACCGAACATACATGGCTCATCTACTTTCTCGATACTCGTATTACTGTGGTGACCTGAAGAATGTGCCGTCTCTTGCACCAGTAAAAAGCGGTAGCAATACCTGTGCTACAGGAACTTTTGACTTCAAGGGTTCGATTATCCCGGTCACAATCGCACCAACAACTTCTGGAAAGCCAAGTTGTGAATTCTTCACATTTCAGAATTCATGTGTCTTTGCCGAGAATTTCAGTGGGAATGAAAAAGTGGCAGTCACCCTTCGACAGGATAAGTCGCTCACTGGATGGCTCTTCGGCCGAATGCAAAATGCGGAGTTCTCGGTAGCTCCTATCGACTCGCAATTCAATAGAATTAGAATCAGTGGGCAACCAACATTTGTGCCGCCATTAAAGGCCACCGTTCCTAAGAGCGAAATCACCCGATATCCGAAATTAGAGCGCTATTTGAAGACCGTCTTCAACGGATCTGACCGGTACGAAGGAGAGATGAATTACAACACCAAAGGTCCCGACGGCAACTGGTTGACCTATCCGGATTTCTTGGCATCTGGATTCACCAGAATGTTGTCTCAACTCTATAACCGATGGGCACTCTTTGATGCATTCGAAGAATCACTCAAACCAATTCAATTAACTGCCACGAATAATGGCGTCTACGCCGCTCCGGCTACCAACTCAATCTTGTGGAACTTTGCATCCGCAATGTATGAGTCTGCTGATTTAAGTCCTTGTTCAGCAGATAAAACTAAGTTGCATGGTTTAGTCGTGACCAACGCACCGGTCTACGAAACTGGTCCACCGAAATTTCGGGCGGGGGTACTCGATTATCGCGTGGCCGGCGTACATAACAATGTCGATGGCAGCGAATTCAAAGGTGAATACACCTTCGTAGTTCGATCAGATACCGCCCGGTGCTTCTACGGTTTCAGCCAAGCGCCTATAGAAGCGCGAGTCACAGTCGTATCTAACGATGGCTCCGAGCAGATTGCAACCGTTGTCGTCTCAGAGAGAGATAACTTCTTAAAGTTAGATGCTCGTGGATTCACCTTCTCGTCGCCAACAATTAAGATCAAACTCACTCAACCAGTGCCCATCACAAAACCTGTAACGAAAAAGAAGATCAGTTGTATAAAAGGCAAGGTCGTCAAAGTTGTTACCGGCATCAATCCAAAATGCCCGAGTGGATTTAGAGTTCGAACTACTCAATGACCTTTGGCCCGCCAACTGGACTATGTGCTCTGCCGAGCTGAGAGACCGCGCCAGTGGAAGAGAGTGCAACCGCAAGATCAATTGAGGCCTCCTCGCTCTTGGCAAGGAAGGCAACGGTTGGTCCCGAGCCAGAGACTATTGCGCCTATCGCTCCAGAATCCATGCCAGCAGAGAGTGCGAGTTTAAGGGCTGGCCGAAGCGAGCAAGCCGCCGGTTGCAGGTCGTTGACTAGCGCTTTACCAAGTGCCACTGGATCACCACTACTTAACGCATGCATTAATTCTTCGTTTACTCGAGGTTGTCTTTCTGCAAACCCTTGCCGTAATCGATCACACTCCTCGTAGACTGCAGGAGTTGAAAGTCCTTGTGATGAATATGCCAACACCCAATGAAAAGTGCCACGAGCTAGCGCTGGTGTGAGTTGATCTCCACGACCAGTACCGACTGCCGTTCCACCCGTGAGCGAGAATGGCACATCACTTCCTAGCTGGCGCGCTATAGAGACCAACTCATCTTTACTCATTTTCGTCTCATATAAAGAATCGAGTGCGATAAGCACGCCTGCAGCATCGGCGCTACCACCTGCCATACCGCCAGCTATCGGAATCTGCTTCTTGATCTCGATGATTAAATCTAGCGAGACTTTCTTCCGTTGCGCGAAGAGTTGTGCCGCTTTGTATGCCAAGTTCTTATTGTTAGTGGGGAGATTCGCAAGATGTGGATTCTCTCCAGTAAATCGCAGTGAGATTCCAGAATCGCTCTCTCCGTGACTTATGTGGATTTCGTCATATAAAGATACTGCTTGGAAGACCGTCGCAAGATCGTGATAACCATCATCACCTTTCGCACCAACAGAGAGCTGCAAATTGATTTTTGCAGGAGCCTTGACCAAAGTCATGGTTCTACCCTAATGACATTTACGAAGAAATGCCTTGCGCAATCCGGATAAAATCTTCAAGAGTCAGGTTCTCTGCTCGGGCGGTGGGATCGATTCCCCATCCGATTAATCGCTCTGATGCACTCGCACTCGTTCCAAGATAGCTACCAAGGGAGGAACGGAGCATCTTCCGCCGTTGAGCAAATGCAGTATCAATCAACGCAAAGGTTTGAAGGCGGAGCTCCTCACCACGATTGGATTCAGGTTCGCGGCGGGTAAATGAGAGCAATAGCGAATCAACTCTTGGCGCAGGCCAGAAAACCTCGCGCGAGATCGCCCCGGCAATCTGAGCATCAGCCCACCATCGCAACTTCACACTGGGCACGCCGTACTCTTTCGAGCCAGGGTGTGCAGCAAGTCGCTCTGCTACCTCTGCCTGGACCATAACAATTCCTCGTGTGATCGAAGGAAGCACTTCCAAAATGTGAAGCAGGACAGGAACCGAGACATTGTAAGGAAGATTCGCCACCAACTGATTGGGCGACGGAGTGATTTCGGTGATTGCGAGCGCATCGCTATTGATGACATGAAGATTCGCTGCCTTCTCCGGAATATGTGCCGAAATAGTTTCTGGTAATTGCTCGGCGAGGCGGGAATCTATTTCGACAGCAACGACCTCTCTAGCGATATCCAAGAGCGCGATCGTCAAAGAGCCCAGACCAGGACCGATTTCAAGTACGACATCGTGCGCTGTTACCTCGGATGCCCGCACTATCCTGCGACAGGTATTGCCATCGATCACGAAATTCTGACCTAGGGATTTTGAAGGGCGTAAACCCAATTTGTCAGCGAGTTTTCGGATCTCTCCTGCGCCCAAGGTGTGCATTAAGAGAAATCTCCGAAAAGTGCTCTGGCATTCTCTCGTGTTGCGTCGCAGAGCTCTTCTACGGGTCGCTCAAGAACTTGGGCCATAAATCTAATCGTTCGAGCAATCTGCGCCGGTGAGTTCAAGGCCCCGCGGAAAGGAGTGGGAGCAAGGAAAGGGGCATCGGTCTCGACAAGAAGGTTTTCTAATGGCGTAAGTGCCAGCGCCGCGCGCAGTTCGGGTGCGTTCTTGAAGGTCACAGTCCCTGAGAATGAGAGGAAGTAGCCGGCTCGCACACACTCCTTAGCCATCTCCTGGTCGCCTGAGTAACAATGGAAGATGACCTTCTCGGGCGGACCCTCTTCGCGTAAGACTCGCAAAATATCCTGGTGTGCATCGCGGTCGTGAATGATAAGAGCCTTACCTACTTTTTTTGCGATAGCAATATGTGTGCGAAAGGACTCCTCTTGCTTTGAACGCAACTCCTCAGGGGTGCGGAAGTAATCAAGACCTGTTTCACCAATACCTCGAACTCTAGGGTGCGCAGCCAATTTCTCGATCTCTCGTAATTGTCCTTCGAGATCATTGACGACCGGTGCCTCATTAGGGTGCAGGGCAACCGCCGCTACTGCCCGTCCAATCCATGCTTCTGCGACGCCAACTGACCAACGAGATTGCTCGAGGTCGTAGCCAACCTGCACCACTTCCTCAATCCCAACTGATGCGGCTTCGTCGAGGACTGCCTTTACCTCTGGTGCATCGGGAGCAGATTTCGCGATTAACTCGATATGGCAATGCGAATCTATTGTCGGAACAGGAAGTAGATCTGGAAGCGGTGCCGGAGAGCGGTCAATGTCCCGATTGTGGCGATCACTCACCCTTATTACTCCGCGCCGTTACCATCAGCCAATCGTGGGAAGAGAACTTCACCACGATAAGTCTGTGCACCTGCTGGTAATTGACCCCAGTTAGCAACTGAATCAATCCGTTGGCTTGCCAATTCACCCAGGGTTGATGCGCCAAGGGCACGCCATAACTTCTGGCAACTTTCGGGCATTACCGGATGGAATAACACCGCCAAAATTCTTAGTGATTCGCAAGTGGCATACAGCACTTGATCGAGTTCGCCTTTCTTCGCTGGATCTTTTGCCAAAACCCACGGTGCACGGTCAGTGACATAGCCATTGACGCTCTTGCAAAAATCGAGAATTGCCAGAATTCCTCCCTGAAAATCCAAAGCAGCTATCCGTTGGTCAGCTAATGAAGCGGCAGTTGCTGCTGCATTTGCTAGTTCTGGTTCGTGCGCGACAGCAGGGATTTTTCCTTCGCAATACTTTTCTACCATCGCAATCGCGCGCGAGGCGAGGTTGCCAAAATCATTCGCTAACTCACTGGTGTAACGAGCAGCCATATCTTCCCAAGAGAAGGAGCCATCGGTTCCAAAGGGAATAGCTCGAAGGAAGTAATAACGAAATGCATCGACTCCGAAGAAATCAGTGATATCAGCAGGGGCGATCCCAGTTAGTTTGCTTTTGCTCATTTTTTCGCCACCTACGAGCAACCAACCATGTGCAAAAACCTTTTTCGGAACTGGCAGCTCGGCAGCCATCAACATTGCCGGCCAAATCACAGCGTGGAATCGGAGAATATCCTTGCCCACCAGATGGACATCCGCCGGCCATTTCGATGCGAAATCCTTCGCACCCGCACTAGCCTCTTGATCACCTAAGCCAACTGCAGTCGCATAGTTGAGCAAAGCATCGAACCATACATAAACGACTTGTGATGTATCCCAGGGAACGGGAATTCCCCAGCTAAATGATGATCGTGAGATGGAAAGATCAGAGACGCCACCTTCGAGGAATGCAACGACCTCGTTACGAGCGCTTGCAGGTTCGCACGCCTGAGGATTTTTTCGATAGTGATCTAATAGAGGTTGCACGAAGGCAGAAAGCCGAAAGAACCAATTAGTCTCGCTCACCAACTCGACTGGGCGCGAATGAATCGGACAGAGCTTCTCACTCTCATCCGCTCCAGGAAGGAGATCTCCCGGCAATTTAAACTCCTCGCAACCCACGCAATAGGGGCCCTCGTAGCGCCCTTCGTAAATATGTCCGGCGTCCTTGAGTCCTTGCAGGAATCTCTGCACTCGTTCCATATGTCGGGGCTCAGTTGTGCGAATGAAATCATCATTTGCAATGTTTAGTGCTCTCCAAGTGGGCTTCCAAGAATTCTCAACCAATCGATCTGCCCAACTCTGCGGATCGCTGTTATTCGCCTCAGCGGTGCGGAGAACTTTTTGACCATGCTCATCAGTTCCCGTCAAAAACCAGACTGCTTCACCGCGTTGACGATGCCAACGAGTGAGTACATCACCAGCCACAGTTGTGTAGGCATGGCCGATATGCGGCGCATCGTTGACATAGTAAATAGGAGTAGTGAGATAGAAGTGCTTATTCCCGGTTTCTGACATCACTGCTCCATCTTAGAGGCGACCAGAGCATCGAATACTTCTCGTTTTCTTAGGCCAAACTCCTCGGCAACAGCCGCAACCGCCGCCTTTCGCTCCATACCAATACCCTCTCGGAGTGCGACTTGCTCGGAAATCTCTTGGGGCGTTCGTGCTCGTACCTCCTCGGTCGCGGCGCCTTCGATGACCAAAGTCACCTCTCCGAGGATTTCTCGATCCGTAATCCACTCATGAAGTTCTTTGATAGTGCCACGAAAAACCTCTTCATATTTTTTGGTCATCTCGCGGCAGAGTGCAACTCTCCGCTCTCCCCCGAAAACCTCGAGTAAATTTGCAACCAACTCGCTGCTTCGATGTGGCGCTTCAAAGAGAACGATGGTTCGCATCTCATTCTTTATCGTATAGAGATAATCCACTCGCGCCTTTTCGGTGCGGGGAACAAATCCATCGAAGATAAATCGTTCCATCGGCAGTCCGGATAAAACCAACGCTGTGGTGACGGCGCTGGGCCCTGGGATGACATCCACCGCGGCGCCAACTTCTAGAGCAGACGAAATCGCAAGATAACCGGGATCACTCACCCCAGGCATGCCACCATCAGTTATCAATAACACGCTCTTACCTGCAGTCAAGTAGCGGCGAAGCTCAGGCAATCGCTCACTCTCGTTCCCTGCGAAGAACGAGTGGATCTCTTTGGTGTGCGAGAGCGCTAAATCTTGCGCCAGGTGACGAAATCGCCGGGTGTCCTCTGCATAGATGACTTCTGCTTCGGTCAATGCCGCTATAGCTCGAGGTGATAGATCAGCCGGATTGCCGAGTGGAGCACCCACAAGGATCAAACGCCCAATATTCACGGAGTTATCCTCTCAGGTTCTACGCTGTAAGGCATGATTCGCGCCTTTGGGAACCGCACCGTAGCAATCTGGACAGTGGTTGCCGCCGCGCTCTTCCTTCGGCTCTTTCGACTGAGCACACCAGGTAAGTTGATATTCGATGAAATCTATTATGTGGATGGTGCTCGCGACTATCTAGATTTCGGCGTTGAGGTAAGCGCC
>CAZPIJ010000048.1:0-2955 GCA_964586805.1 uncultured Bifidobacterium sp.
ATAGATTATTGATAAGCGTAGATTTTCCAACCCCAGAGTGACCGATGAGCACAGTGACTTTTCCGCTGATGAATTCAATAAGATCTGTTGGAATTGTATCCATACGCACCTGGAACGCTGGAACTTGCAGCGCTTGATAAACCGCCAAAAATTTAGAATCACACGCAAGGTCATTCTTGGTCATTACAAGAATCGGCGTGATGTTTTCAGTAAATGCCGCGACAAGTGCGCGGTTGACAAAACCATGTTTTGGTTCGGGATTTGTGTTCGCGGATACTATGGCAAGGAAATCCACATTTGCGACGAGAACTCGCTCGCTTCCATCTTCAGCGCTTCTGCGGAGAGCATTTCTCCGTTCGTCGATGCGCACGATTCGTGCCAAGTCCTCGCGTGCCTGCTCTGAAACTGGCGAGCCAACCACATGCACGATATCTCCTACGACAACTGACCTTCGTCCCAGTTCTCGTGCTGTTACTGCAAAGAAACGAGTTCCATCCTCTGTTGCACAGGTGATTCTGCCCCGATCAATGGTGATCACACGGGCTTGGGTGGCATCTAAATGTTGCGGTCGTTCTTTACTTCGAGGCTTTGTGGAGCGAGCGGGGCGGATTCGAATGTCATCCTCATCGAATCTGTGGCGATTAGCTCTAGATCCACCCATCGTTACACAATCTCGACCTGCTGAAGCATGGTCGTCCATAAACCAGGAAAGTCAGGAAAGGTCTTAGAAGTGGTGTGGATGTTCTCCACTTGGAGCTTAGCGACTCTTAATCCGATCATTGCCGCTGCTGTCGCCAATCGATGATCCTCGTAAGTGTGGAAGATTCCACCATGAAGTGCGGCAGGGAAGATTTCTAGGGAATCCGAGTGTGCAACCACCTGTGCGCCCAGATTGTTGAACTCGCGCTCGAGCGCTGCTAACCGATCTGTCTCATGCAATCGTAGGTGTCCGATCCCTCGGAGGTGGGAAGGAGAGTGCGCAAATAGCGCTACAGCCGCGATTGATGGGGTAAGTTCGCCAACTTCGTGAAGGTCAATGTCGATTCCGGCAATCGAGCCGGAACTGGTGATGGTGAGTTCCTCGCCCAAGGTGCCATTTACTTTCTTCCGGGTGATTTCGGCTCCCATTGCAGTAAAAATCTCCGGCAATCTATCTCCTGGCTGGGTGGTGTTCTTTGGCCAATCGCGAATGGTGACCGAGCCACCAGCAATCATCGCAGCGCCCATGAATGGTGCTGCATTAGAAAGGTCTCGTTCGATGAGGGTGCGTACTCCCTGGATATTGCCAGGGTGCACTTGCCATGAGTGGCTATCGATTTGCGAAACTTTTACCCCTCGCTCTTTCAACATTGCAAGAGTCATTTCGATATGCGGCATAGATGGGAGAGTCTCTCCGACATTCTTGATAGTGAGACCCTTTTTCATGCGTGGTGCTACAAGTAAGAGACTTGAGAGAAATTGACTTGACTGGCTCGCATCGATTGAGATTTCTCCACCCTCGATTGCACCAGCTCCGTGCACTCGCATCGGAAGCGAATATCGACCTCCGTGCTCGATTCTGATTCCGAGTTTCTCTAACGCGACAATGACAGGTTTTAGTGGCCGTTCGTAGGCGCGTGGATCGCCATCGAAGTCAATCTCACCTTCAGCTAGCGCTGCTAACGCTGGAAGAAAACGCATGACGGTGCCCGCATTTCCGACATCAATTTTTGCAGGGCCTTTCATCGGTCGCGGAGAGATAGAGATTGACTCAGGTTGCTGATCTACACCTATTCCCAAGGCTCGGAGTGCGGAAATCATCAAGTCGCTATCGCGCGAGTAGAGCGGCTTATGGAGCGTAGATGGTGAATCTGCCAAGGCTCCGAGCAGTAGCGCTCGATTGGTTACCGATTTTGATCCAGGAAGTGCGACAAGTGCAGCGAGTCGGCTCTTGGCAATTGGCGCTGGCCACAAGGCAGCCGTCTTCTCTCTACTCAAATCGCCCGCAATCTTGAGATCATTAGAGCCAGCATCTGTAGTGGCAGGGGCGACGCGGCCCCCTCGCTTATTCTCTGCAGGCATATAGAGAAGGGTACCGCCTTAGGCTAAGGATATGTGCGGCCGTTTTGCTACCTCGAAGAATCTGGATCAACTAGAGGAGGAGTTCTCGTTAGTTGGCGTGCCCGAGCGAGAGTTGCCCGAGAATTGGAATGTTGCGCCCACCCAAGAGATTTATGTCATGACCGAAGGTCCCAAGCTTGAAATTATGCGCTGGGGTCTGATTCCTACTTGGGCAAAACCGGGTTTTGTGAGTGCACACACTATTAATGCCCGGAGTGAGAGCGTCCATGAGAAACCATCCTTTCGTAGTGCGTTTAAATCGAGAAGATGTTTTGTTCCAGCCGATGGTTATTACGAATGGGCGACAGAGTTGGGAAATTTTCCGAGCAAGCAACCTTTTTTCATTCATCGAAGAGATGGGAGAGCGCTGGCGATGGCTGGAGTGTATGAGAATGGGACAGTCGCCATTATTACCAAAGAAGCAACTGGAGCATTTGCTGCAATACATAATCGAATGCCGCTCTTTCTTCCCATGAGCCAGTGGGAGAGCTGGTTGGACTCAAGAGTGAACGATGCGCATCACCTACAGGGTCTGATTCAGAGTGGGTTGTCGCCTGAGGCTGCAGGGCTCGTTGCAGATCCTGTCTCCCAGCGAGTAAATAAGATTGGAAATAACGGACCAGAATTAGTGGCACCTATCGAATTGGGGGAGCAAGAGACTCTCTTGTAGCACCCAATCTGTAGCACCCAATCTGTAGCATCCGATCAATCTCCTAAGTTATCTGGGGGCAATCTCAGGAGTAATCTGAGGAGTGATGTCAGCAGATGTGAGCAGCGCTCAGGAGCTATCTCAACAGATGTGAGCAGCGCTCAGGAGATCTCAGCAGCAGGCACGAATTGAGCAGCGCCCATTAA
>CAZPIJ010000048.1:3055-5890 GCA_964586805.1 uncultured Bifidobacterium sp.
TGAGCAGCGCTCAGGAGATCTCAGCAGCAGGCACGAATTGAGCAGCGCCCATTAATAAAATACTGTGATGGAATCGGGAATAAGAGGCCACTCCCAGCGGTTACTCAGAATATGGCGGTAGGGTGTTCGATTATGGCAAAGCCTTCGATTCCCGCGACCCCGCAGTCACCTGCGGGCGCTCAGGGCGCCTCGAGTCTGCCTGTACGACAGAGCAGCTCGGGTAGGAACAGCAGCGCGGGAGATGCGAGCGTGGCACTTCGACAAGAGCTCAATTCTCGCTTTGAACGAGATGCACTGCCGTTTCTCGATGCTCTCTACAGTGCCGCTCTTCGGATGACCAAGAATCCAGAGAATGCCCAAGATCTTGTTCAGGAAACATATGCGAAAGCTTTTGCCTCTTTTCATCAGTTCACTGAGGGAACAAATCTGCGCGCTTGGCTATATCGGATCCTCACCACAACCTTCATCAATATCTATCGAAAAGAACAGCGCCAACCACTTATTGCAGATGGTGAATTAGAGGAATGGCAGATTGCTGAGGCAGCTACTCATACCAGTGACCAAGGCAAGTCAGCCGAGGTAGAGGCTCTAGAAAAATTACCGGATAGTGATGTCAAAAATGCGCTGCAAGAGCTGCCTGAAGAATTTCGATTAGCAGTTTATTTTGCTGATGTTGAGGGATTTTCCTACAAAGAGATTGCCGACATTCTCAATATCCCAACCGGAACGGTGATGTCACGACTGCACCGCGGCCGCAAACTTCTGCGCGAGGCACTCGCCGACTATGCGCGAGAGCATGGGTATGTAAAGCGAGGTGATGCTCGATGAATCATGAAGATATGAATCATGAAGATATGAATCGCGGAAATCATCACGCAATTCCATGTACCGATGTGTTGCATGCAATTGTCTTGTATATCGATCAAGAATTAGCAGAACTCGAGAGCATTCAGGCGATTGAACTACACATTCAAGAGTGTCCTCCCTGTGCAGCTCAGACAGCACACGAAGCTTTTGTGAATCAACAACTCAAGGCCTTATTGAATCGCTCCTGCCGGGAGTCAGCGCCGGAAGCCCTAAAAAGCAATGTCAGCGCCATCATTAGACAGCCATATGTGCAATGGCATCAATCCATCACATACACCGAAATTACGACTGATTCATTCACACACACCCGCGTCGAGATTCACGAGCGATTCGAGAACGAATAGCTACAGGCTGAGTAGTCTGTCGGAAATACCCTCCAGTAGCGCCTGCTTCTAGTAAGTTGTAGAGCGTGATTCATACGACCAGAGCAGAGATGGTTGCCAATATTTTGGAAGTCTCCGTTTCGCTCAGAGAGCAAGTCTCAACTGGCGATGTTCTGTTGCTCTTGGAATCGATGAAGATGGAGATACCAGTGCTTGCAGAAGTTACTGGTTCAGTTGTCGAGATTGCCGTGTCAAAGGGCGATGTTGTTCAAGAGGGCGATCCACTAGTGATGATAGATACTTCTCTTGCGCCTAAAAGGGAAGATCAAGCGCAACGGAGTCCCAAATCATGAGCCCCGAGCGCTTTGCTGGTGCAGTGGGGTTTTCACGAATGACCGTGCGCCATGGTGATACTTCGATAGCGCTCGGGAGCGGAGATGTTCCGGTCTTGGGTACTCCTCAGGTAATTGCGCTAGCAGAGAATGCCACTACCGCTGCAATCGCTGAGTTCCTCGACCAGAGCGAATCGAGCGTTGGAGTGCGAGTGGAGATTGATCACCTTGCGACTGCCAGTGTGGGCGACGAGGTAGTTGCCACAGCAACGGTTGTCGAATCGTCAACCAAGAAAATTCTCTTTGAAGTCGAATGTCACTCGGGTGAGATGCTCATAGCCAGAGGCCTGATTACTCGCGTGCTGGTGGATCGTGTGTCGTTTATCGCGAAAGCAGCGGCACAGTCGCTCACCCGAGGAAATTAGCGCCAGTTACTCAGACTTTACTTTTTTGTTGCCCAGAAGATGTCAGAGATCTCATCAATCTTGGCTAGGAGTTTCTCTGCCACAGCAACATCATTTGTGCCTTTTGTGCCTGCAGCACCAGCAAGCTTCGTCGCCTCATTGAAGAGAGAGTGCAACTGGGGATAAGCCTCGAAATGATTGGGCTTGAAGTAATCAGTCCACAATACCCAGAGGTGCTCTTTAACTTGATGTGAACGCTCTTCTTTGATTGCCACTGCGCGAGCTTTGAAATCGACATCGTTGCTTGCGTGGTATTTCTCCATCGCAGCCTTTACGGATTGCGCCTCAATTTTTGCTTGTGCTGGATCGTAAACGCCACAGGGTAGATCGCAATGCGCGAAGACAACTGCTGTTGGCTTGAAAATATTCTTCATGACGCTCCTTGTATCGGGTTCTGTATGACATCTGTAGAGATGTGTTTCAAGTTCTTGCGAGCTTTTCCCCAGCCTAGCGGCTGAGGGGCTTCTGCGAAATTCCAAATCTGGCCAGGAGGCAGATTCCCTGGTTACCCTGGCGCTATGGGAGAGCACGAGAGCAGCAAGAGCAGCAAGAGCAGCAAGAGTTCGGTCTGGAAATTTCTCCCATTCTCCCTCGATGTCGTCGCCGTTGAGGGCGATTCGATGGAGCCAACCTTTCGGCGCGGTGATTGGCTTCTGGTGCGGCGCTTAACTCCTTCGTTCGATCCGCAGCGCATCCAGTTAGGTGATGTCCTACTTATTGAACGCGAACTGCAGCCAGGGGCAGTAGTTATCAAACGGCTCAAAGAAATACGAGGTGATTCGCCGAATCGCCATTACAAGAGTTATTGGGTTGAGGGGGATAACTCGCTTTATTCTCAGGATTCTCGAG
>CAZPIJ010000048.1:5990-9446 GCA_964586805.1 uncultured Bifidobacterium sp.
AAGTTCTCTTCAGAGTCAGACGCGCAAGTTAGCGCTGGAATGCCTCGAAGATCAGCGCCTTCTGCTCTTCTTCGTGCAAGTGATGGTTGCCTGTAGCGGGCGCTGCCGATGCAAGTCGTGATACTCGTCGGACCGGACGGCCTTCCAATGCTTCCAAAACATTCAAAGCGAAGAATGGCCATGGCCCTTGATTAGCAGGCTCATCTTGAACCCACAGGACATTTGCATTTGGATGCTTAGCCGCTTCAGCCTTGATAGCAGCAATTGGGAATGGATAGAGTTGCTCTAACCGCACAATTGCCGTGGTCATTTCATTTAACTTCGCTCGCTCAGCAACAAGATCGTGATAAATCTTGCCTGAGCAGAAAATCAATCGAGTCGCATTGTTGACCATAGGGTCTGGGATGACTGTTTGGAAGTGCCCAGAGGTGAACTCATCGAGTTTCGACGCAGCCGCCTTCAATCTCAGCATCGACTTGGGTTCGAAGACTATTAGCGGTCGTCGCGCTGGATTAGCCATGTGCCAGCGGAGTAGATGGAAGTACGAAGCAGGGCTTGATGGTTGCGCGACGGTCATATTATTTTCAGCGCATAGTTGCAAGAACCGCTCGATTCTCGCAGAAGAGTGGTCAGGGCCTTGTCCTTCATAACCATGAGGCAGGAGCATGACAACAGAGGATCGTTCACCCCACTTCTGCAATGCAGAGGAGATGAACTCATCGATAATCGTCTGAGCGCCGTTGGCAAAATCACCAAACTGAGCCTCCCAGAGTACGAGTGCATCATCGCGCTCGACTGAATATCCGTATTCAAAACCAAGTGCTGCATACTCTGAAAGTAATGAGTTGACGACAAAGAATTGATTTTCATTGGAGATTAGACCGCGCAACGGAATCCATTCGCTGCCATTATTCCCATCGACTATTACTGCATGTCGCTGACTGAATGTACCTCGGCCCACATCCTGACCTGCTAGTCGGATGTGCTTTCCCTCAAGCAATAGCGAGCCGAATGCGAGGACTTCACCCATCGCCCAATCGATAGTACCTTCGTTGAGCATTTCCACACGCCGAGAAAGTTGTGGCAGCAACTTAGTGTGCACAGTAAATCCTTCAGGAATCGCAACCTGAGTGGCGGCAATCTTTCGTGCGGTCTCAGCAGTGATTGCAGTATTTGCCTCTTCGGGTGCTAACACGCTCTTGGAGTCCAAAGTTGGCGCGCTTGCCTCTTTGTTATGGACAGCAGCGAAGATTGCCTCAAGTTGCGTTTGGAAATCTCTCGTAACCTCATCGGCTTCTTCTATTGTGATGTCGCCGCGACCAACCAACGCTTCGATGTATAGGGTGCGCGTGGTTCGCTTTGCATCGATCAGTTTGTACATTAACGGCTGGGTGAAACTTGGTTCGTCGCCTTCGTTGTGACCACGACGGCGGTAGCAAATCATGTCGATAACGACATCTTTATGGAATGCCTGGCGATACTCATATGCCAATTGGGCTACTCGGACACATGCCTCTGGGTCATCGCCATTAACATGGAAGATCGGTGCCTGAACCATGCGAGCCACATCAGTCGCGTAAGTTGAGGAGCGTGCAGCACTGGGCGAAGTCGTGAATCCGACTTGGTTATTTATGACGATGTGAATCGTGCCACCAGTGCGATATCCGGCAAGCTGGGAGAGATTAAGAGTCTCGGCAACTACTCCTTGGCCAGCAAATGCCGCATCACCATGAAGAAGTATGGGAACGACCGAGAAGGCATCGCGAATATTTATCTTGTCCTGCTTTGCGCGAACAATTCCCTCGAGAACAGGATTTACCGCTTCAAGGTGTGATGGGTTTGCCGCGAGATAGACCTTGGTCTGTGCGCCAGAATCAGCAGTGAATACCGACTGAGTGCCCAGGTGGTACTTCACATCGCCTGATCCCTGCACGGAATTATCTTGGTAGTGCCCCTCAAACTCTTGGAATATCTGTCCGTGAGGCTTACCCGCAACATTTGCCAGCACATTGAGGCGACCGCGGTGCGGCATGCCGATACAGACTTCATCCAGTTTCTCTTCAGCAGCTGCGATGAGAATTGCGTCCAGGATAGGAATAACCGATTCGCCACCCTCTAGCGAGAACCGCTTTTGTCCCACAAACTTTGTCTGCAAGAAGGTTTCAAAGGCTTCGGCGCTGTTGAGTTTACGAAGAATCCGGAGCTGTTCATTTCGATCCATGCGCTCAGTCGGCACTTCCAGGCGGGCCTGCATCCATTTGCGCTCTGCTGGATTGCTTAAATGCATGTATTCGATACCAATGGTGCGGCAGTACGCATTACGAAGGATTCCGAGAATATCTCGGAGCTTCATGAACGGCTTGCCACCAAATCCACCAGTAGCTACCTCTCGGTCGAGATCCCAGAGCGTCAATCCGTGGGTAACGGTGTCGAGGTCTGGGTGGATCCTCAATTTAAATTCGAGCGGGTCGACATCGGCCATGAGGTGCCCACGGCTGCGGAATGCATGAATCAGTTCTTGGACTCGTGCGGTCTTGTGGATGTCGTCATCCTTGCCCCGTTCGAAGTCGGTATTCCATCTAATAGGCACATACGGAATCCGAAGCGCGGTAAAGATCTCGTCGTAAAAATTGTCGGCCCCGAGTAGGAGTTCATGAATGCGGCGGAGGAAATCACCAGATTGCGCTCCTTGAATAATGCGGTGGTCGTATGTGCTTGTGAGCGTCACGACCTTGCTTACTGCCATTCGAGCCAAGGTCTCTTCATTCGTTCCTTGGAACTCTGCTGGATATTCCATCGAACCCACGCCAAGAATTAGCCCTTGGCCTTCCATAAGTCGTGGCACTGAGTGGACTGTGCCGATAGTTCCAGGATTGGTAAGTGAGACAGTGGTGCCCGCAAAATCTTCGACCGTAAGCGAACCCGAGCGCGCTTTCTTAATGAGTGATTCGTAAGTTTCGAGGAATTGCGCAAAGTCCATCGACTCGCAGCCCTTAATGGAAGGTACGAGTAATTGACGAGTGCCATCTGATTTCGCAAGGTCAATCGCGATTCCGATATTGATGTGGTTCGGGCGGCCGATTGCAGGTTTGCTCTCAACGGTCGTGTAGTACGCGTTCATTTCGGGCATTGCACGAAGGGCTTTCACCATCGCATAACCGATTAGATGCGTAAAAGATACTTTTCCGCCGCGAGCGCGTTGCATATGATTGTTGATGACAATTCGATTATCAATCAATAACTTCGCTGGTATCGAACGAACGCTGGTCGCCGTTGGGACATTAAGCGAGGCTTCCATATTTGTCACGACTCGCGCTGCCGTGCCTCGAAGCGGATCGACCTGTCCTGATGAAGGTGATTCGACTACAGGTGCACTCTTATGAATCGGTTGTGCGGGCAGTGGAGTGGAAGTGCGGGGCGCTTTGGAAATCACCGATTGTGGTTGGCCAGGTTGGG
>CAZPIJ010000049.1:0-3956 GCA_964586805.1 uncultured Bifidobacterium sp.
TCCGACGCGGGCGCCGGCAAAAGCGAAAGCCTTACTCATCGTACGACAGACCACAATATTGGGGAACTGATTGATAAGCGTGACTGCGCTGAGCTCGCTGGAAAATTCTTGATAGGCCTCATCGACCACCAATAGCGCACCGACATCACGCGCCCCCTTCGCAAGCGCAGCAATCTCCGCTAGAGACGAAATTGTTCCCGTCGGATTATTTGGCGTCGTCAGAAAAATCATCGAAGGGCTAAGTGTTTGAATTTCGGACTGTGCGCGCTCGATATCAATCATAAATTCAGAGTTGCGAGGCACCTCAAGCCAAGTGGTTCCTGTAGTTCGGGCGATATTCCTATGCATGGAATAGGAGGGTTCGAAACCAAGTGCCTTTCTATTGTTGCCACCAAAGGCAAGAAAGAGACTTTGAATAATTTCGTTACTTCCGTTAGCAGCCCAGATATTCGATGATGCCAATGTCGTATCTGACAATTGGTTGATATATCGCGCGAGCGCGCTTCGAAGTTCCACTGCCTCGCGATCTGGATAGCGATTGAGTCGAAGACCAATCTCATTGATTGCACTCTCGAGGTCTTTGACCAATGCGCGACTGGGACCGAACGGATTTTCATTGGTATTTAACCGCACCGGAACATCAATCTGTGGTGCCCCGTATGGTCTATGTTCGCGAAGATCTTCTCGCAGTGGCAGCCACTGTGGCCACTGTGGCCACTGTGGCGAGCTGGAATTCTTTGAATCAGCCGCACTCATGTGTCAAACCGCGCCTTGATTGCCTCACCATGAGCCGGTAAGTCCTCGGCATCGGCAAGGGTAATCACCACCTCGGCAACCCGACTGAGAGCTGCTTTCGAATAGTTGATGAGATGTAATCCTTTGAGGAAGGTTTGCACGGATAATCCGCTGGAGTGGCAGGCACATCCGCCTGTAGGAAGAACATGGTTTGAGCCTGCCGTGTAATCGCCGAGCGACACGGGCGCGAACGAACCAATGAAAATTGCGCCACCATTTCGAACTTTGGCAGCGACCTCCTCGGCATCTTTGGTGTGAATCTGCACATGCTCGCCTGCATAAGCGTTGAGTATCAAAAGTCCTTGCTCGATATCCTTGACAACCACAATTGCCGACTGCACACCAGCAAGTGCAGTCGCAATTCTTTCTCGATGCTTTGTAGCGGCTACCCGTACGGCTAACCGCTCTTGGACACTCGCTGCAAATTTTGC
The DNA here is from genome assembly GCA_964586805.1 of uncultured Bifidobacterium sp. Classification (GTDB taxonomy): domain Bacteria; phylum Actinomycetota; class Actinomycetes; order Nanopelagicales; family Nanopelagicaceae; genus IMCC26077. Next base: position 1,227 of record CAZPIJ010000049.1, read on the forward strand.
ACTTGTGCAGACGAGAACCGCGGCGGCGATCGTGTCATGTTCTGCCTGGCTGATCAGGTCGGCAGCGACGAAATCGGGGTTTGCAGAGTCATCAGCAAGAATAATGATCTCTGTGGGGCCAGCTTCTGAATCGATACCGATGACGCCACGAAGTGCTCGCTTAGCTGCCGCAACATAAACATTCCCTGGACCTGTGACCATATCCACCGCATCGCATCCGATGCCGTATGCGAACATCGCGATAGCTTGTGCGCCACCTACGGCATATACCTCATCGATGCCAAGAAGCGCGCAGGTTGCAAGAATTGTTGGATGTGGCAATCCGTGATAATCCTTTTGGGGAGGCGACGCCACGGCAAGAGAAGTTACGCCGGCAATCTGTGCGGGAATGACATTCATCATCACGCTACTTGGATATACCGCACGACCGCCAGGCACATACAAACCCACTCGATCTACCGGAACCCATCGCTCGGTAACCACGCCTTCGTCAATGACTTTTACGCTCTTTGAGGATCGGACCTGCTCCAGGTGAACTTTACGAATTCTTTCAATCGAATCGATGAGCGCTTGCTTTACTCCACTATCTAATTCCGATAGTGCACGCTGGATAGCATCTTTGGGGACCCGAAGATATTCCGGTCTGATGCCGTCGAAGCGTTCGGAGAGCGCGAGTAGCGATTCCACTCCCCCCGCGCGCACTTGGTCGATGATTTGTTGCACTTCAGGCATTGCCTCGGCTACATCGAGTCCGGCCCTGGGCACGAGCGCTCGTATCTCATTCCGGGAAGAAGAAGTCGTGACGGTGCTACTCACATCGAGTTGGCGCATGAGCGGGGAATTCACTAGCCCATTCTACTCAAGTGAGCTGGCGCCAGGCCTGGTATTACGAGCGGATTAGCAGCTGCCTTTTCAGGCAAGGCAGTTAGGTCCAAGGAGCGCTTTCAAATCGGCGCTCAAGCTGGCAGTGGCGCTCACCTTTAAACCTTCGTCGATTGTGAGCAAAGTGTTCTCAGTCGCACTTTCCAAGCGAAGATGTACATCGGTTGTCCCAGGATGGGAACGAAGTACCTCTTTCATTCGTTCAACCACAGGTGGCGTGCATCGAGCTAACGGAAGAGTGATGACCAAGGGTCCCTTTCGCTCCTGATGTAAATCGGGAAGGCTCATCTCCATCAACACGAATTTGGGGACCTCCTCGCGACGATCAACTCGTCCCTTGACTAGAACGATGACATCTTCGCCCATAAGGGTGGCATATTGATTGTAGGTATTTGAGAATGCCATTACTTCAATAGCGCCAGTGAGATCCTCGAGAGTGACAATCGCCCAAGATGCCCCTGCGCGCGTAACTTTTCTTTGGATCCCAGTGATAAGTCCAGCGATAGTGACAATCTCATCGTTGCCTGAGCCCACATGTTCATCACCTGAGATTGCGCTAATGGGTTTGTCGGATAGCGATGCAAGGAGCGACTCGACACCAAGAAGTGGATGGTCTGAGACATAAAGACCTAACATCTCACGCTCGTGCGCCAGAAGCGTGCGCTTATCCCATTCATCAACCGGATACTCGAGATGCATCTGCGCCACTTGGCTCTCGTTGGCAGCACCAAAGAGATCAAACTGTCCGATTGCTTCTGCTCGTTTGGTCTCAGAAATGCTGTCCAGGGCCTCGAGGTATATTGCCATTAGTCCACGACGAGTATGTGCAAGTGAGTCGAATGCTCCGCCTTTTATCAGCGATTCAATCGTCTTTTTGTTGCAGACCTGACCATCAACCTTGGCGAGAAAATCTCCGAAAGAGGTGAATGCTCCCTTGCTCTCGCGCGCTCTCTTGATCAAGTCGACCGCACCTTCACCAACATTTCTGATCGCGGCAAGACCAAATCTGATATCTCGACCGCGCGGGGTGTAGTCAGACTCTGATTCGTTGACATCTGGCGGTAAAACTTTGATTCCCATTCTTCGACATTCGCTCAAGTAGAGAGCGCTCTTGTCTTTGTCGTCCCGAACGCTGGTGAGCAGCGCAGCCATATATTCAGTGGGATAATTTGCCTTCAAGTATGCGGTCCAATAAGAGACCATCCCATATCCAGCTGAATGTGCTCGATTAAATGCATAGTCCGAGAATGGCACCAGGATCTCCCAGAGCATCGAAATTGCACTCTCTGAATAACCGCGATCACGCATGCCAGCCTGGAAAGGAATGTACTCCTTATCCAAAATCTCTTTCTTCTTCTTTCCCATCGCTCGACGCAATAGATCGGCACCACCCAGGGAGAAGCCCGCAAGTTTTTGTGCAATCGCCATGACCTGTTCTTGGTAGACGATTAATCCGTAGGTGTCACCCAATATCTCAGCCAATGGTTCGGCCAACTCTCGGTGGATAGGAATGACTGGCTTGCGACCATTCTTTCGGTCTGCATAATCATTATGCGCATTGGCGCCCATCGGGCCGGGGCGATATAGGGCGATAACTGCAGAGATATCTTCGAAGGAATCTGGAGCAAGCGAGCGTAGTAAGGATCGCATTGGCCCACCGTCGAGCTGGAAGACACCCAGCGTCTCGCCTCGCGAAAGTAGTTCGTAAGTCTTTTTGTCGTCGAGACTCAAATCCTCGAGTGCAAAGGTAACCTCTTGATTCTTGGCGATATTCAACAAACAATCATCCAAAACGGTGAGATTCCGTAAGCCAAGAAAATCCATCTTGAGTAAGCCAAGCGCCTCGCA
>CAZPIJ010000049.1:4056-9439 GCA_964586805.1 uncultured Bifidobacterium sp.
AAGATGCCCGCAAGAGAGATGTCTTTGCCCATAACTGAAGGTGGAAGTGACTTATTGATCTTCTCTCCGACCATATATGCAAGACCAAGTACTCGAGTCGCATCTTTGACCGCTTGCTTAGCTTTGATGGTGCCATAGGTGATGATCTGCGCAACGCGCTCTTCGCCATAACGCTTAGTTGCATAAGAAATCATCTCTGCTCGATGGCGCTCATCGAAATCTAAATCGATATCTGGCATGGAAATGCGTTCTGGATTTAAGAAGCGCTCGAAGAGCAAGCCATGCGTGATGGGATCCAGCCCGGTGATGCCTAATGCATAGGAGACCACTGCTCCTGCAGCTGAGCCTCTGCCTGGCCCGACTCGGATACCCCGCTCGCGCGCGTAGTTCACCAAGTCGGCAACAACCAAGAAGTACCCTGGAAATCCCATCTGGCAAATGACTTGGACTTCATATGCCGCTCTTTTGAGATGTTCTTCAGGAACGCCATCGGGAAAGCGTCGTGCTAAACCACGAGCTACCTCTTTTTCCAGCCAAGATTCCTCGCTCTCCCCAGAGGGAACCGGAAATTGTGGGAGCAAATTCTCGCCTTCGCGGAAAGAGACTTCGCACCGTTCGGCAATAAGAAGAGTGTTATCGCAAGCCTCAGGTATCTCGGCAAAAAGATCTCGCATCTGTCGCGCAGACTTCAAATAAAACTGGTCGTTCTCAAATTTGAATCGCTTCGGATCTACCAGGGTGGAACCAGATTGAATGCAAAGGAGTGCCGCGTGCGCCTGCTCATCTTCTCTGAATGTGTAATGTAAATCGTTGGTGGCAAGTAGCGGCATAGATAGATCCTTTGCTAGCTTGAGGAGATCTGCTCGAGTTCGCTGCTCGATTTCTATGCCATGGTCCATCAATTCGAGGAAATAGTTTTCACGCCCGAAAATCTCCTGATAGTCACCAGCGGCTTTCTTGGCGCCGGCGTAGTCGCCCATTCGTAGGCGAGTTTGAACTTCACCACCAGGACATCCAGTGGTCGCAATCAATCCGGATGAGTATCTCTGCAGTAGTTCCCGATCCATTCGAGGTTTGTAGTAATAACCTTCAAGTGATGCTAGTGACGAGAGGGTGAAGAGATTGCTCATGCCAGTGTTGTTGGAAGCAAGTATCGTCATGTGCGTGTAGGCGCCGCCTCCTGAAACATCGTCCTCGCCTCCTTCTGCCCACTTGACGCGTTTACGGTCGTGACGAGAACCGGGAGCAACATAGGCTTCGATACCGATGATGGGTTTTACGCCAACGGCCTTAGCGCTCTTATAAAATTCGTATGCTCCAAAAAGATTTCCGTGGTCTGTGATGGCGATTGCCCGCGCATCGGGATTCTCACTCTTGGCAACCTCGCCCACCAGTTCTTTGACCCGCGCCGCACCATCGAGCATCGAGTACTCGGTGTGGACATGCAGGTGGACGAAGTCGTTGGTGCTCACGGATGGGAAATTTAGCGCCTTGCTCAGGAGGGATTCCGCAGGCTGGCTAAAGCGTGCTCCAGATCAGCTGGGTACCCACTGTTGAAGCTATGTTCTAGGCCGTCGGCGGGATGGGTGAAGGTCAATCGAGCGGCATGGAGCCATTGCCTGGTGAGCCCTAGGGCCTTGGCAAATGTCGGATCAGCTCCGTACATCAGGTCCCCCACCAATGGGTGGCGAAGTGCGGCAAAGTGCACGCGAATCTGATGGGTGCGCCCAGTCTCCAATTCGATCTCGACTAACGAGGCGCCAGCGAAACTCTCGAGCGTTTGATAATGGGTAATGCTGGGCTTGCCATCGGCAACGACCGCGAACTTAAACTCATCGCGTGGATGGCGATCGATGGGTGCATCAATAGTTCCGCGGGTGGGATCTGGATGTCCTTGAACTAGCGCATGATAAATCTTCTGGACCGTTCGTGAACGGAACTGTTCTTTGAGTGAGTTGTAGGCCCGATCTGATTTCGCCACGACCATCAAACCCGTTGTACCCACATCGAGCCTATGGACGATGCCGGCGCGTTCACTCGGAGCCAAGTGCGAAAGTGAGATGCCTCGGGCAGTCAGAACGCCAACTACGGTTGGCCCACTCCACCCGATGCTTGGGTGTGCGGCAACTCCGAGTGGTTTATCGATGACAAGCAAGTCATCGTCGGAATGAACAACCCGAAGCTCGGGTAGATCAGAATAGTCAAGGGAAATCTGGCGATTTGTGTCGTGAATGATTTCGATATCAACAACATCACCAGCGCTCAACCGTGCAGATTTATCTACCTGCTTTCCATTGACAAGAATCCCTCCACGCTCTGCAGCGGCAGCAATCATCGTGCGCGAGAATCCCAACGCGCGCGCCAGCGCAGCATCAACCCGTTCTCCATCTAAACCCTCGGGTACTTCAAGTATGCGATTGGTGCTCATGCATCGCCTTTTGCCGCTAAACCGCGATATGAGCCGCCACGCCAAGAGAGGATGGCCATCACAAGTACCGATAGAACAATTGCCGAGTCCGCGATATTAAAGAGCGCCCAATTGGGCAAGCCGATCCAATCTACGACATGCCCGCGGAAAATTCCAGGATCACGAAAGATGCGATCGGTGAGGTTGCCCATTATTCCCCCAGCAAGTCCGCCCCATGGATAGCTCCACACTCGCACCGAAACTTTTGTCATTCGGAGCGAGAGATAGAGCAGCACTGCAATACTGATAATAGTTAAAGCGAAGGTTGCGCCAGTGAACGAACTGAAAGCAGCACCTGGGTTTCGCGCGAATTCCCAGCGCAAAACCGTCCCGATGATGTATCGCGGTGGTCTGCCCTCAAGGGTGTCGACGGCCCAAATTTTGGTGATCAGATCGGCAAGATAGACAAGAAGAGCGACCGAGAGAATAACCCGCCAATGGGAGGTGCGAATTAGCGACGCTCCTCTTTCTGTTTGCAGATCATGCACAGGGTTGCTCGGGGAAAGACTTGCAGCCGCGCTTTCCCAATGGGGTTACCGCAAAGTTCGCAAGTGGTGTAAGTCCCAGACGCGATTCGAGCAAGAGCAAGTTCGGTCTGTAGAACTAGATCTTGTGCGTTATAGACCAGAGAAAGTTCGTGCTCGCGCTCAAAGGTCTTGGTTCCGGCATCGGCCTGGTCATCACCCGCCCCGTCGCTTGAATCTTGCAAAAGCTCAGCGGCTTGCGCTTCTGCAGCTGCAAGTTCGGCTTTGTAGGTCGCCAAATCTTTCGTGAGCCGCACTTTCATCTCCTTGAGCTCATCTTTGCTCCAAGGATTCTCACCGCCAGCAACCACCAATGGATTAGGAATCTCGCGCAGCGGCTTGAGAACATGTTTACTCTTCCGCTCGAGCTTAGGTGGCGGCGGTAGCAACAAACGGCGCTGAAAACCATCGTTTGCAGAATGTGCGGCAGAGCTACTGCTGCCACTCTTGACTGGAGCATTAGAGGTTTTCGGTGGCGGCGCAGTTTTTGCACTTGCCTTCGCTACCTCGGCAGCTGGGGCGCTCTTTTTCGGGAAGGGTCGACCTTTGACCCCTGCCTCGCCCGCTTTCGTGCTCTTGCTGCTCTTGCTGCCGGGCTTGGCCTGCTTGCTCTCTTTCGCTTTAATTTTTGGTGCCGATTTCTTGACAGGTTTCTTGGCTATTTTCGGAGCCGGCTTCTTGGTGACTTTCGGGGCTGGTTTTTTCGCAGCGCCCTTGCCCGACTTGGCACCTGATTTTGCGCCTGATTTCGGGGAAGTTTTTTTCTTCGCGGTCGCCATGGCGCAGAAGGGTAGCCCCTTTTCCGGCATTTTTCGCACTGTAGACCGGCTAAACTTCTCTTATCTCAGCACATTTCGGCCTCCCATCAGATGGTCGAACCGGTTGCTCGCCAGATCACCGGCCAGCTAGAGCCAGGAGTGGACCACCAGTGACCTCAGCGAAGACTCCCCGGAGCTACGATCCACTGGCTACCCAGGTCGACCTACCCGCCATGGAGCGGGAAATCCTCGACTTCTGGAAGCGCAACCAAATTTTCGACAAAAGCATCGCCGCTCGCGATATCGAAGGTACCGATGCGTGGACCTTCTATGAGGGTCCACCTACAGCAAATGGTCTTCCCGGAACTCACCATATTGAGGCACGAGTCTTTAAGGATGTCTTCCCGAGATTTCACACAATGAAGGGCAAATATGTCCCTCGACGAGCAGGTTGGGATTGTCACGGACTTCCGGTAGAGCTTGCTGTCGAAAAGGAGCTGGGCTTCACCGGAAAACAAGATATCGAAAAATACGGCGTTGCTGAGTTCAACAAGAAATGTCGCGAATCAGTCCTTCGCCATGTCGATGCATTCACTGAGATGACCGAGCGAATGGGTTTTTGGGTTGACTTCGATAAGGCGTATTGGACGATGTCGAGTGAATATGTCGAAAGCGTCTGGTGGTCACTTGCACAAATATGGAAGAAAGGCTTACTCGTTCAAGACCATCGCGTCGCACCTTATTGCCCCCGCTGCGGAACCGGGCTCTCTGATCATGAAATCGCTCAAGGTTATGAGAACATCACCGACCCTTCCGTTTATGTGAAGTTCCCCATCACCTCAGGACCGTTGGCCAACACAGGCGCCTGCTTCTTAGTGTGGACGACAACGCCATGGACCCTGGTCTCCAACACTGCAATTGCCGTGCATCCAGAAGTTTCATATGTGTTAGCAGAGAGTGAATCAGAGAAACTGATCATCGCTGAGGATCTTGTTGATCTGCTCGGAGATGGTTACCAGATTACCCAACGCTTTATTGGTAGCGATCTCGAACGAACTACATATCAACGCCCATTCGAGTGGCTCGATATTCCGCAGGCTCACTTTGTCGTACTAGCTGATTATGTAACGACTACCGATGGCACTGGTCTAGTCCATCAAGCCCCTGCATTCGGCGCTGATGATCTCCAAGTCTGTCGACGGTATAACTTGCCGGTGGTCAATCCGATTTTGGGTGATGGCACCTTCGAAAAATCGCTTCCCCTCGTTGCAGGAATGTTCTTCAAAGAGGCAGACAAACCGCTCGTGCGCGAATTGAAGAGAGAAGGAGTGCTCTTCAAGCAGCAGAGCTACGATCACTCGTACCCGCATTGTTGGCGCTGCCACACCCCGCTGATGTACTACGCACAACCATCCTGGTACATCAGAACAACCGCGGTCAAAGATGCCTTGCTCCGTGAAAATGCTCAGACTGATTGGCATCCGGAAACTATCAAAACCGGTCGTTACGGTGACTGGTTAGAGAACAACATCGATTGGGCGCTCTCTCGAAATAGATATTGGGGCACACCGCTTCCGATTTGGCGATGTGCAGGTGACCACCCAGAAAACATGGTCTGTGTTGAATCTCTGGCC
>CAZPIJ010000050.1:0-9334 GCA_964586805.1 uncultured Bifidobacterium sp.
TTATCAAGAATCTCTCTGCATCAAGTGCGCGGGCAACTGGTGAGGTCAATGAGGTGACTGGCAAAGGTCGACACACTTCCTCAAGCGCCTTCGCAATTGAGCTTCCTAAAGGTGGCTGGATAATTGATACTCCAGGAGTTCGTTCTTTTGGACTTTCGCATGTCACAAGCGAAGATGTCCTAGCAGCTTTTCCTGATTGCGCTGAGGTTGCTAAGAATTGCCAGAAGAATTGCTCTCATAACGAGACAGATTGTGCTCTTAATCTATGGGCGGCAGGAGAACCGCATCGTGAAGAGCGAATAGCCGCGCTCCGACAGATTCTGGACTCCTTAATCCGGTAACCTTTTCTCGTGAATTCAAGAGATTTATCTGACCTCGAGCTCGCACGCCATCTTGCAGAGCTTTCGGATGAAATCTCGATGGCAAGGTTTCAAGCAATCGATCTCCGGGTAGAGACAAAACCAGACTTAACCCCAGTGAGCGATGCTGATCAAGCTATCGAAGAGATGATTCGAAAAGAGCTTTCTACTGCCCGTCCCCACGACCAAATTGTTGGTGAGGAATTTGGTAGCGGTGAGAGATCCGGCCGCCACTGGGTGATTGATCCAATAGATGGCACAAAGAATTTTGTTCGTGGCGTCCCTGTGTGGGCCACCCTGATTGCCCTGATGAATGGCGAAGAGGTGCTAGCGGGCGTGGTGAGCGCGCCTGCGTTATACCGTCGTTGGTATGCAAGCAAAGGCTCTGGTGCTTTTCTGGAGCTAACGAGGAGTTCCGGAGTCCCAGCGGGCAATAAACCTCAATCTCAGTCTCGCTCTCAATCTCAATCTCAGTCTCAGCATGTCAGGCGCTTACAAGTTTCCGCAGTCTCACAGATTGCAGACGCCTCGCTCTCCATTTCCTCATTCGCATCCCCGACGACCGGGAATAGAAATGATGGCTGGGGCGCCCTTCATCCAAATCTCCTAACACTTGCAGAATCTGTGTGGAGAACGCGGGCATACGGTGATTTCTGGTCACACATGTTGGTTGCCGAAGGGGCAATCGATTGTGCGCTGGAGCCCCAGTTGGCACTCTGGGATATGGCAGCGCTGGCAATTATTCTCACCGAAGCGGGCGGGAGATTTACCGATTTTCGAGGGATTGATGGCCCCAACGGAGGTAACGCAATCAGCAGCAATGGGCTATTACACAATTCACTGTTGGAATTTTTCCCAACACCATAACTTCCATCGTACTGAACGCACATCGATAGTAGGAGTATTCGCGGGAGTAGGACTAATCTAGCAATGTGGATGTCCGTGAAATCGATCTCAAGCTTTCAGGAATGACCTGCAGCTCGTGTGTTGCCACGATTGAAGGTGCTCTCAACAGACTTACGGGTGTGAGCGCGAGCGTCAATTTTGCGACTGAGACTGCTCATGTGACGGCGCCAGAGAACATCAACGCGCAAGATCTCATCAACACTGTAAAGAGCGTCGGCTACCAGGCTGAACTCTTATCTGCCACAAATAACCAATTCCTAGAAACTCCAGAGCTTGGTTGGCGTCTTACAATGGCTATTCTCTTCGCTATTCCAACCATACTGATTTCCATGTTCATGTCATTTCATGAACCAGTCGATCGTGTAGTTTTCTCTATTCTAGACTCACTCAATATCCTCCGACCGACTAGTGCACCTTACGGTTGGGTGGCAATTGCCTTAAGCGCTCCCGTAGTTTTCATTGCGGGTTGGCCTATTCATCGCGTTGGGCTCCGCTCTCTTCGCCGAGCGAATATGGATACTCTTATTTCAATCGGCACGCTCACTGCGTTTGGTTGGTCTTGTTACGCGCACGCAACTGAAAGTGGCGCAATCTATGTAGAGGTTGCCGCCGGCGTCATGCTCTTTATCCTTATTGGTCGGTATCTTGAAACTCGCTCGAAGATCAGGGCGGGAGCGGCCTTACGCTCCCTGTTATCTCTCGGCGCCAAAGAGGTTTCGATCCTTCGCCAGGGCGAAGAGATTCTCGCCCCGATCGAACATCTGGTCGTCGGAGATCTCTTCATGGCCCGTCCAGGAGAGGCCATCGCTACTGATGGTGTAGTCGTAGAAGGCGAGAGCGATGTCGACCTCTCCTTGATAACCGGAGAATCCTTGCCTGTGCATGTAGCTCCAGGAACGAAAGTCGTTGGCGCAACTATCAATCAAAATGGCCGTTTGATCATCCGTGCAGAGCGAGTTGGCTCGGAAACCGAGTTAGCGCGAATTTCCAGAATGGTCGTGCAAGCACAAGGTGAAAAAGCTCCAATTGCACGCCTTGCCGATCGAATCGCATCAATCTTTGTCCCCACAATTATTGCTCTGGCGATTCTGACTTTCCTCGTGTGGTTCGTCGTAACCGGAGAGCTCACGCAATCTGTAGCGCCAGCAATCACGCTACTGGTGATTGCCTGCCCATGCGCTTTAGGGCTAGCTACTCCAATCGCCTTCTTAGTTGCCTCTGGTCGCGGAGCTCAGTTGGGAATAATCCTGCGCACCCCTGCGGTCTTGGAGCAGAGTCAGAAGGGTGCGCGCCCCATGCTCCTGCTGGATAAGACTGGGACAGTCACCACAGGAAAAATTGAGATTCTCTCCATCGAGAGTTTTGGTTTCGATCGCGGGCAGTTGTTATCGATTGCTGGATCGATTGAAAATCAAAGTGAACATCCAATTGCTCGCGCCATTGTCACACTTGCCATGAAGGAAGGTGCGCACTTTGGGCTGGTCTCGGAATTCGAATCACATCCGGGTCGAGGAGTCGCTGGTCGAGTCGAGTTTGCTGGACAGAGCCACCTCGTGCTCATCGGCTCTCCAGAGGCAATTGCTTACGGTACTGCTGGATACGCCGCCCATGTTCTCAGCGCTATAGACGCAATCAAGGAGCGAGGCCGCTCTCCAATCGTAGTCTCTCTCGATGGCAACGCTCGCGCGGTAATAGAGATTGGCGATCAGCCAAAATCTGATTCAGCAGCTGCTATCAAGGAATTTGAGCGAATGGGCTTTGAGAGCGTGCTTGTCACCGGTGACTCACATCGGGCTGCTGGACACATCGCCAATGCCTCGGGAATAGCTAGTTACCGTGCTGAAGTACTGCCCGAGCAGAAAGTCGCAGTTGTTAAGGAGTATCAGGAGCAAGGTCGTTTTGTGCTCATGATTGGAGATGGCGTAAACGATGCTGCTGCATTAGCCAGTGCTGATATGAGTATGGCTATGGGAACAGGAACTGATAGTGCGATAGCAGTTGCAGACATCACTTTGATTCGTTCATCTTTGAGCGCTGCAGTTGATTCTATTCGCCTCTCCCGTAAGACCTTGCGGATCATCAAAGAGAATCTTCTCTGGGCTTTTCTTTATAACATCATCGGAATACCGATTGCCGCCTCGGGCAATCTCAACCCTATGTACGCCGGTGGCGCAATGGCATTATCGAGCCTATTAGTAGTGACTAATTCTCTACGGTTGCGAAAATTCTCTCCCGTTACACTCAGTCAGTAACCACTATCCCCTAAATCGCAACGCACTTTTCGTTGCGATCGGTGACCAGGTATAGCAACGATGGGCGATTCAGATGCAAAAACTCTTAGCAAATTAAAACTCGCGGCACAATATGACTGCTGCCAAAAAAATAGTAGCGGGGGCAGGATTTGAACCTACGACCTCTGGGTTATGAGCCCAGCGAGCTACCGAGCTGCTCCACCCCGCGTCGGTAGCACCATCGTAGAGTCATCAGCGCGGCTCGACCAAATCGTCTGCTTATTACAAACGAGTTTATTTGCTCTGATTCTGCGCGCGAACGGCATCATTGATTGCTTGTTTCAGGGCATCTTGTGCTTTGCCATACCGTGCAAAGTCACCCTTTACGAGCGCAGCTTGAGCTTCTGAGAGCGCCTGCTTAGCCCGTTGCAGAGCATCAGCGAGGCTTTGGCCGGCAGTGGTGGTCGCAGGACTGCCATCACCAGAGACGACTCCTGAGGATCGTTGACCAGAATCGCCACCGAAGACTTGATCAAGTGAGCCTTTGAGCGTATCTGAGAAACCGATCTGATCTCCGAAAGAAACTAGGACCTTCTGAAGTAGCGGGTAAGCAGCAGTATTTGATGTCGCTCGAACATAAACAGGTTGGACATAGAGCAAGCCACCTCCAACCGGCAAGGTGAGCAAATTGCCTAGCTCAACATTGGATCCACCTTGCCGCAATAGCGAGAGCGAAGTAGCTACTTCAGGTTTTGCCTCGAAGTTTGATGAGACCTGTGAAGGTCCAGCGATGTTCGTACTCCGTTGTAGCTGGAGCACTTTGATCTTGCCGTAATTAGGGCCTGGATCTGCGTTTACCGCAACGAAAGCGGCAAGGTTCTCACGGCCACCTCGCGGCACAAATGGTGTTGTGAGCGAGAATGCTTCCTTTTCTTCACCTGGCATTTTCAGAGTCAAGTAATAAGGCGGCTGTGCGCTCGCGTTACCACCGAAAGTAGATGGATCACGAGGTACGCGCCAGAAGTCTTGCCCACCGTAGAAAGCATTCGCATTTTGAACATGATAGGAGCTCAAAATATCTCGTTGTACCCGGAAGATATCTTCTGGGTAACGAAGGTGTGACATAAGTTCTTTGGAAATCGCGCTTTTCTCTTTCACTGTGCCTGGGAATGCCTTCGACCAAGTCGCTAGGACTGGATCCTTCTCATCCCACTTGTAGAGAGTCACAGTTCCGTCGTACGCATCCACGGTTGCTTTCACTGAGTTACGGATGTAATTGATCGATGAATCTCGTTGGGCGGTAATTGCGTTGGAATTAGTGGTCAAAGCATCTGCGGTAGAGGCAGAGAGATTGACCTTGCGCGAATATGGATAACCTGCACTCGTGGTGTAGCCATCAACCACCCAAAGTACTCGTCCACCCACGACCGTTGGGTATGGGTCGCCATCTAGGGTCAACCATGGAGCAACTTTGGCTACTCGTTCTCGTGGGTTTCGCTCGAAAAGAATCTTTGATTCCGAGTTGATCAAACTGGAGAGCAGAATTCGCTGCTCTTGATATTTGATTGCAAAGACTGCGCGAGCAAAGAGGTTGCCAATGGGCACGCCACCCTTGCCGGTATATGTATAAGTCTTTGCGCCATTGGGTGAGGCATCGTCGGGGTAGTCAAACTCGACCGGCGAATCAGAGTTCTTTCCTCCGATGATGGAATAGTCCGGAACATTCTCGCCGAAGTAGATACGAGGCTGGAATGCTCCCAAAGTCTTCGTTGGTGGAATATCACCAAGGAAGAAGTTGGGCTTTCCATCTGCATCTCGCGTGTTTCCGTATGCGCCCACAAAACCAAATCCATGGGTATAAACGAGGTGATCATTAATCCAGTTTCGATTTGGGTTTCCTTCAATATTCAACTCACGAACCGCTACCACTGCATCTCTCACTTTGCCATTGATGACATAGCGGTCGACATCCAATGATTCTGGGAAGGTGTAGTACGGCTTGATTTGCTGAAGTTGGCGGAATGTCGCCGAAATAACATTCGGGTCCATCAAACGGATATTGTTAATAGTCTCAGCGTCTTTCGATAGCTGACCAGCAGCAGTATTAACTGTTGCCGAATAATCGACAATCTCAGTCTTATCGATTCCATAAGCGGCGCGCGTTGCTTGAATATTTCTCTCGATGAAGGGTGCTTCCTTCGTCGACTCGCTCGGCTTGACTTGGAATTGTTGGATAGCTGCTGGATAAAGACCTGAAATGACCAGCGAACTGACTGCCAAGAGAACCACTCCTGCGCCAGGCAGTTGCCATGATTTACGGAAGATGTTGGCAAAGAAAAGCAGGGAGCAGATTGCCGCGATGCCAGCAAGAATCGCCTTTGCCGGTAGAACAGCGTTGACATCTGTATAAGTGAGTCCGGTGATGATGCGATCATCCTTGAGAGCAAGTGCGTAGCGATCAAACCAATAGGCGACAGCCTTCGCGAGCACAATGAAGCCGAGCAAGACGGAAAGTTGTACTCGAGCAGCGACTGTCGTTCGTTCGCCTGGCCCCTGAGGCCGGATGCCACCATAGAGGTAGTGGACAATTGCAGCTGCCAGCAAGCCAATGATGATGGTTGAGATGAACCATCCGATGAGCGCTTGATAGAAGGGGAGCTTAAAAGCAAAAAATGAAATATCAAGATTGAACTGTGGATCCTTCTCACCAAAGGGTGTGGCATTTCGCCACATCAACCATGGACGCCAGAGTTGTGAACCCGCTGAACCAGCAAAGTAGAAAATCGCCACAGTTCCACCCAGGACTGCCACTTTCTTGATGGGTTCGAGCTGTGCGCGATAGCGCTCGAGATTATCGGCCTCGATAGAGAGAGGTGCAAAAACTGGGCGCGAGCGATAAGCGACAACGACATTAGCGATGACTATGAGCGCGGTGAGTCCGCCAGTTAAGAGGAAGAGAACTGCGCGGGTGAAGAATGTGGTTTGCCAAACTTCGAGGAAATCGACAGAGCGAAACCAGAGGAAGTCGGCATAGAAACCGCTCAAGCTCACCGCAATCACACCAAGCACCACAAGAATGGTGATGGTGATTGGCAATGTACTGCGGCGGCCGCTTCGAGGACCATTTTGCATAGGCATAGAAAAAGTCATAAGGGGGAGGTTACTGACTTCTCAAAGGGGGCGCGAACTCGCAAAAGTTAAGAGATGCTGAGAGCCCCTGGCTCCATTGGCATTGGCATTGGCATTGGCAGCGACGAGCTATAAAGCGCTAGCCGCAGATCGGCAACCGTTCGGTATCGCGCTCGCGAAGGGCGGAAACTGCCTCCGCCAAAGTGTCGACAGGAACTACGCGCAATCCGCGAGGAATATGGCGAATTTCCGGACAATTCAACGACGGAGCAAGGAAGAGCGTGGCTCCTTCTCGGGCAGCACCGATTAACTTCTCCTCGATTCCACCAATAGGGCCGACCTCTCCCGAAGGCGTGATGGTTCCGGTGCCGGCGATGTTCCGCTCTTGCACTAAATCTTCTTTCGAGAGTTTGTCGATGATGGCTAGAGCGAATATTAATCCAGCGCTAGGGCCGCCTATATCTTTTAATCTGATCTTCACCGAGAAGGGCAATCTGTATTCGTCGGCAATGAGTAAACCCAGGATATTTCCATTCTTCGTAATGGGAAGAGATAGCCTCTTGCCATCACGGAGCACGCCCAACATGAGTTGATCCGAGGTGCTCTCTTGCACTCGCTTGCGCAAATCGGCACTTGATTTCACTTCCTGATCTTGAAAGGTCATGATTTGGTCGCCAATGCGAACTATTTGAGAGTTTGGTGATCCTTCACTAAATCCCTTTACTAACAAGACCGTCGAATATTTGATATCGAGATAATTGAGCGCGGCAAGTTGTGCAGATTGCTGAGAAACCTTCATCTCTGCAACATTTTCTTGATTTACTTTCTTAGGATCGATTCCCCTTGGGTAGAAGACCTCGCGAGGTTGCACTGCGCGCTCACCATCAATCCAGGCTTGGATTAATTCAAAGCTCTGCAATCGCGATCCTGGGCTAGTTACCCAGATGCTCGTGAGATTTAATGCGCCTGAGGTTGGATAGCTCTGCTTGCCCACGATCTCCAATACCTCTTTTTTCTTCACTGTTGCAAAGAGGTTAGTTGGAGTTCCTGGTTCGACGAGCACATATGGCAAAGGCGCAACGAGTCCTAGCAATAGTAGGAAAAAGAGCGCGCTTAGTTGCCACCGTGAGGTTCTGCGAATCATCGCTTTCGCTCTTTTGACACCTGACTCTTTTTTGCTGGCGCCGCAGCTTTGCTTGTTCTTACCGATTGTGGCGTGGAATTGATCTCTCGAATTGATTGCTCTGCCTGATTAGGCTCTGGTGAATTTCCCCTGAAAGCTGCCCGGAAATTCTCGTACTCCGTCATACTCTGGTAGGTATTTCGACGCTGCTTTTTTGAAATTGACCACCACACATAGATCAGCGCCCCAGAGCATGCGAAAAGTGGAATCAACCACCACACCAAAGCGGACATGGGGTAAGGGTAACCAGAACCACTGTCGATTACCTGGATTACCTGGATTACCTGGATCACCTGGATCACCTGGTCTAGTTTGATTGCCTGGTCTAGTTTGATTGCCTGGTCTAGCTTGATTAACTGGAATACCTGAAATACCTGGAATACCTGGAATACCGGAGTGCGATACGGTGTTGTAGCAAGTATCTAGTTGCTATCGGAGGAGATGATGAGCGAACCGCAAGGTGCTGGAGGCTTTGATTTCAGCCAATTGGGCGAAATGCTCTCCCGGCTAGGTCGTGCTTTCAGTTCTGGCGGAGATGGCTCGGCACTTGCACCCGAAACAGTCCGTGAGTTAGCAAATGTTCGCGACGATGCTTCAGTAAATACGGAGCTAGTCAATCAGTCACTTGATGCGTTACGAGTTGCTGATTTATGGCTCGATCAAAGGATTCTCTTCCCCGCGCCATTACTGCCAGGTCAGACATGGAGACGATCACAATGGGTTGGAGGAACAGTGCCTACTTGGTGCACGATTGTGGAACCACTCTCTAGGTCTCTGGGTAATGCTGTGGGAGAAGCGCTCTCATCCGAAGTTGAACCTGGAATGGCAGGCATCTTCGCTCAAATGAATGAGATGATGAAGAAAATTGGCAGCGTCATGTTTGCCACGCAACTTGGTGAGGCGCTCAAAGGCGCCGCGAGCACTGTCACTGGTGCAGGTGATGTTGGCATCCCCCTGATTGAACCAATCCGGCCGGTTCTTATTCCAGAAAATGCCCTTCGTTACGCAGATGGACTTAACATCTCATTTGGTGAAATCTTGCATTACCTCGCTCTTCGCGAGTGCGCTTCTGCTCGCCTCTTTGCACACACGCCTTGGCTTAAAGAAGCGATAGTTGAATCGGTTCATGCTTATGCTGCAGGCATACATGTTGATATCGCTAAAGTTCAGGGAGATTTCGAACAACTCAGTGGAAATCCCGAAGCAATCAACGATGCAATCAATAACGGACTCTTCGAACCGGAAGAGAGTGAAGCGCAGCGAACTGCCTTGAAGCGACTGGAATTACTCATCGCTCTAATCGAAGGGTGGGTCGACGAGATCAGTTCATCTGCCTCTAATGGTCAACTACCCAATAGCCAAGCGCTCCGTGAGATGTCCCGCCGGAAACGGGCAACTGAAGGGCCATTTCAAAGGGTATTTGCCTCGTTATTAGGATTGGAAGTATCTCCTCGACTGGCTCGGGATGCAGCTAACTTCTTCCGAGTTCAAGGTGAGCTACATGGTATTGACTATCGTGATGGACT
>CAZPIJ010000051.1:0-9161 GCA_964586805.1 uncultured Bifidobacterium sp.
GTGGGTAACCGGTGTGGAAAGGATTCCAAATGGCAGATGAGAGCGCGCTCCTCGAAATAGAACTGAGCCAACTGTGGCAGAGCGCAATTTCGCTCATCGCTACCGACTCACCACAGCACCGCGCCTTTCTCCAACTCACACAACCCATGGGTTTAATCGATAGCAATGGCATCACGACACTTTTAGTCGCAGCGCCAAATGCATTCGCAAAAGATGTCCTAGAAACTCGATTGCGATCCATCATCACCGATGTGCTCAGCACAAAACTCGGTCGTGAAGTTCGTGTGGCTGTCACGATCGATGAAAATCTCGAAAGAGCTGAGCCAACTCTTGTCACCACCGAAATAGAGATGCCACGTCCCGGAACTGGCCGAAGTAGCGAACTCGCACCGACGACCGAATCTGGTGCGATGAGCATGAATCCTCGATACATCTTCGAGACTTTCGTCATCGGTTCCTCTAATCGTTTTGCCCATGCTGCAGCGGTCGCGGTCGCAGAAGCTCCTGGCAAGGCATATAACCCACTCTTCATTTATGGTGAATCTGGCCTCGGCAAGACCCACCTTCTTCATGCAATTGGCGCGTACGCCAAAGAGCTCTATAGCAATTTGCGAGTGAGATATGTTTCAAGTGAAGAGTTCACGAACGATTTCATCAATTCGATCCGCGACGATAAATCTGCAGTCTTCCAAAAACGCTATCGTGATGTGGATCTGCTCCTTGTCGATGATATTCAATTCCTAGAGAATAAAGAGCGGACTCAAGAGGAGTTCTTCCATACCTTCAACACTTTGTATAACGCCAACAAACAAATCGTCATAACAAGTGACCGGCCACCAAAACAATTGGCAACGCTTGAAGATCGACTTCGTTCTCGATTCGAATGGGGGCTCATCACCGATATCCAACCGCCGGAACTAGAGACTCGTATCGCAATTCTCCGTAAGAAAGCCGCCCAAGATAAATTAAATGCGCCCGATGATGTTCTCGAGTACATCGCGAGCAAAATCTCAACAAATATTCGAGAGCTCGAGGGTGCGCTAATCCGCGTCACTGCATTTGCTAGCCTCAACCGACAGGGAGTAGATCTCTCGCTTGCCGAGATCGTCTTGAAAGACCTCATTCCCGACGAGTCTGGCCCAGAGATCACCGGTGCAACGATCATGGCTCAAACTGCGGCCTATTTCAGTCTGACTATCGATGACCTATGTGGAACTTCTCGTTCGCGAGCGTTGGTCAATGCGCGACAAGTAGCGATGTATCTCTGCCGAGAATTGACTGATCTATCGCTACCAAAGATTGGCCAAACTTTTGGCGGCCGCGACCACACCACTGTTATGCATGCCGATCGCAAGATTCGCCAACTCATGGCTGAACGCCGGTCGATCTATAACCAAGTCACTGAGCTCACCAACCGAATTCGGCAACAGGCCAGAAGCCAGGGGTAAAAGCCGCACCCGAGCCACTCCACACTTGGGGATAACCTTGGGGGTAAACCCTTCCTTGAGAGTTTCTCGTGTGGGGAATGGGCTTTCGGGGCGCTATATTCCCCCTTTCTCCACATTATCCACCGGTTTATCCACAGCTTGCGAACAGTGAAAACAAGTCGTTTACCCCCTCTGACCTGCACAAACACCTATTCTCCCCAACTTCCACAACTGTTACTCCTACTACTATTTCTCTCTCTTTATAACTACTTACATACTCTCTACCCCCTCCCTTGGGGATTACCCATCCGGTATCCCAAGAATTACTAAGTGCGGGAGGATAGAGAACCTACGGTTGGTGAAGGTGAGAAATATGAGATGTGTTATTGAGCGCGATGCATTATTTGACGGTGTCGCATGGGTGTCGCGGTCACTCTCTTCTCGCCCGATCATGCCAGTGTTATTAGGTGTTGTTATTGATGTCAAGAAAAGTGGCGTGCAATTAGCTGGTTACGATCTTGAGACATCCGCTAAAGCTGATGTAGTCGCCGATGTAAAAGAAGAAGGCCGAGTGCTCGTCCCAGGACGGCTACTTTCGGAAATCACAAAAGCGCTACCAAATAAACCGGTGACTATTGCTCTTGATGGGAACCGAGTAAGTATTGTTTCTGGATCTGCAAAATTCACATTACCCACACTTCCTGTCAATGATTATCCCAACTTGCCAGAGCTTCCAAGTGAAACCGGAAGAATGTCCGGAGATCTATTTGCGCAAGCTGTCCACCAAGTCGCGATAGCCGCAGGTAAAGATGACTCACTCCCAGTACTAACCGGAGTACATGTTGAAATTGAAGAGAACAAACTCACTCTCGCCGCTACCGACAGATATCGCTTGGCTGTTCGTGAACTATCGTGGGAGGCTCCTCGCGCCAGCGCATCAGCCCTTATTCGCGCTCGCACATTGCACGACGCATCAAAATCATTGATTTCAAGTGGACAAGTGAGCATCGCACTCGCACCAAGCGCCGCCCAAGAACGACTCATCGGTTTTGCTACGAGCGGAAAATCAATGACTTCACGGATGCTCGATGGCACATTCCCTCCCTATCGCCATCTCCTTCCAAATGATCGAAGCGCTACAGCAATCATCGAAGTCAGTGCCCTTCTCGATTCGGTTCGCCGAGTGGCCACCGTCGCCGATAAGACTGTGCCGTTACGGCTTACTTTTGCGCCAGGATCATTGATGTTAGAGGCCGGAGCTGGCGAGGAAGCCTCAGCAACTGAGGAGTTAGAAATCGCCTTTGACGGCGAGGGTTTCACTATTGCGTTCAACCCAACATATCTCGTCGATGGTCTCTCAGCACTTGGCACTGCCTATGTCGATATGGCATTTACTGGGGCGAGCAAACCAGCAGTCTTATCCGGTCGCGAAAGCGCCGATGGCCAGAGCGACCTGAGTTACCGGTATTTATTAATGCCGATGCGGTACGCCTCCTAATCTGTGTAACCCGTGTTTCTCTCATACTTACAGCTCAACAATTTCCGTTCGTATGAGATCGTAGAACTCGAGTTGGCTCCTGGAATCACTTCATTCATCGGTAGCAATGGCGAGGGTAAGACCAACATCATCGAGGCGGTCGGCTTTCTGGCGTATCTACGCTCCCATCGCACTTCCTCAGATAATCCGTTGGTCAAACTCGGGGAGGAAAAAGCGTATATCCGAGCGAAGGTCGAGAGCGAGGGTCGCACCGAATTGTTAGAAGCTGAAATTAATCAAGGCAAAGCCAACCGTGCTCGAATCAATCAACAACCCGTTCGTTCGACGAGAGAATTGCTTGGTCATGTACGAGCGGTTCTCTTCACACCTGAGGATCTTGCGCTTGTTAAAGGCGACCCTAACGAGCGGCGAGACTTTCTCGACACATTATTGATTTCACTGACTCCCCGCTATGCCGGTGTAATTGCCGATTATGAGAAAGCGCTCAAACAACGGAATGTTCTCCTTAAGAGCAGACCACACGAACGCGATTTAGCTCCTTGGGACGAGCACATCAGTCGATATGGTGCGCAACTTATTGCCGCTCGGCTTCAATTAGTGGAGGACCTGATGCCGTTTGTTATCGAGTCCTACAAGGATATTTCTAGCGGGGATTCGATCGGCGCTACCTACAAAAGTGCTCAAGATTTGCAAGGAGAAAGTGGTGAAGAGCTCCAGGAGGAGATAGCTGCCTTGCTGCCGTCATTGCGAAGAGCTGAATTAGATCGTGGCGTCACTTTGGTTGGTCCACACCGAGATGATCTCAGCTTGACTCTCGGACCAACGCCGGTGAAAGGTTATGCAAGCCAGGGAGAGTCATGGTCCTTTGCACTTGCACTTCGGATGGGCGCTTATCGCTTGTTGCGCGGAGAGATGAGTAGCGCTGTTGGCGGCGGCAGTGAACCAATACTGATACTTGACGATGTCTTTGCAGAGCTCGATAGTGTGCGCAGAGCTGCGCTTCTTGAGCTCATCGAATCAAGTGAGCAAGTTCTTGTGACCGCTGCAGTCGAGGATGACCTACCAAAAGCTTTTGCGGATCGGCGGCTCTATGTACGAGAAGGGAAGGTGAGTGCGCGATGAGTGAGAATCGAGATCTTGCCCGTTCACTTCTGGCAGCAGCCCGCCGTCGGGCGCATCACTTCACAAAAAACCGTCAGAAAGATCGCAGTCAGCAGAGTTCGTCAGCTACCCACAATGATGGACAGGCCAGCGGATACCAAGATCCACAACTTTTTACCGAGTCGCTTGCCGACTTAGTCTCGCAGCGAGGGTGGCAAGAACGAATCAAAGAGAGCGACATCTTCCTCCGGTGGGAAGAGCTCGTGGGTGCGGAGATAGCAACTCATGTACAACCGATGAGTTTTTCCGATGGGCTCCTGACTGTGAGCGCTGCAAGCACAGCATGGGCAACTCAATTGCGCCTTATCGATCGAGAACTTATCTCTGCTTTGGCCACCGGTGGATTCGCTGTTACTGAGCTGGTGATTAAGGGTCCCACTGCACCTTCGTGGCGAAAGGGTGGATGGAGCGTCAGGGGTGGTCGCGGCCCTCGGGATACCTACGGCTAATCCCGAATCGGAGCCCTACCCAGGCCGGAAGGCCAGTAGGGGTTTACTTGATTTGGGGGGTCAACCTCTCAGCGGCCTCCCCAGGTACTTTTCCGGGGCATAGCAGTGTCGAAAATCCCCTAGGATTACCCGCTGGAGTTCCAAAAAGGGGCTCCTGACGAGTGATAAGGCGGTTGGAGCCAGTGGCCAAAGCAGAACCCAAGGGCGCCAAAAGTGGTTACGACGCTAGCTCGATCCAGGTCCTAGAAGGCCTTGATGCAGTCCGCAAACGCCCTGGCATGTATATCGGCTCGACGGGCGAACGCGGCTTACATCACCTTGTTTACGAAATCGTAGACAACTCGGTCGATGAAGCGCTCGCCGGGTTTTGTACCGAGATCAATGTCCATTTGCTCGCTGACGGTGGTGTGAGCGTCAAAGATAATGGTCGCGGCATCCCTGTCGATATCGTTGCAAGCGAAGGAAAGCCTGCCGCGGAAGTTGTTTTCACTGTTCTGCACGCCGGCGGAAAGTTCGGCGGCGGCGGATATTCAGTCTCGGGTGGATTACATGGTGTTGGTGCTTCAGTAGTAAATGCGCTCAGCACAAAACTCCAAGTAGAAATCGATCGTGATGGCGCGAAGTATTTCCAAAGTTACTCACTTGGTGTGCCTGATGGTGAAATCAAATCGGTGGGAGAGTCGAACTCCACTGGCACGAAAGTTACCTTCTGGCCATCTGGTGAGATCTTCGACACCACAGTTTTCTCTTTTGAAGTTCTATCCACCCGGTTTAGAGAAATGGCATTCCTCAATCGGAGCCTAACCATCTCGCTGACAGATGATCGCGCAGGACATGTCGACGAGAAGGGCGAAGCATTAAGAGTCGTTTACAAGTACGACGGTGGCATCTCTGATTTCGTTCGACATCTCAATTCCACAAAAGGTGAGGCGCACAAGAGCATTATTGATATCGAGAGCGAAGATAAGAAGCAACAAATTTCAGCTGAGATTGCAATGCAGTGGAGTTCGGGATACACCGAGTCGGTATACACATTTGCGAATACCATCAACACTCAAGAAGGCGGCACTCACGAAGAGGGATTTCGCGCTTCACTTACCTCGATTGTCAACAAATATGGTGAGGAGTGGGGTCTCATCAAAAAGCGTGAAGATCGCCTAACCGGCGATGATGTTCGCGAAGGATTAACCGCCATAGTTTCTGTGAAGATTGGCGAGCCACAATTCGAAGGACAGACTAAGACCAAACTTGGAAATACCGAGGCAAAAACCTTCGTTCAGAGAATCGTCAACGACAAACTTGGCGATTGGTTTGCTGCTAACCCATCTGAGGGACGCGACATCGTTCGGAAATGTATCGACGCCGCAACCGCACGGGTGGCTGCTCGCAAGGCTCGCGAACTTTCGCGCTCGAGGAAGGGGTTGCTCGAAGGGCGCGGAATGCCGGGCAAATTGGCAGATTGCCAATGGACCGACCCCGAGAAATGTGAGCTGTACATCGTTGAAGGTGACTCCGCAGGTGGTTCAGCCAAAGGAGGCCGCGACTCCAAGTTTCAAGCGATCCTTCCGATTCGGGGAAAGATCCTCAATGTCGAAAAATCACGAATCGATCGAGTATTACAAAATAACGAGGTTCAAGCACTTATCACAGCTTTAGGCACAGGTGTGCATGATGAGTTTGATATCGCAAAACTTCGTTACCACAAGATCGTATTAATGGCCGATGCCGATGTCGATGGCCAACACATTCGTACACTCTTGCTGACTTTGCTCTTTAGATTTATGCGCCCGCTTATTGAAGGTGGATATGTGTATTTGGCACAACCACCACTTTACAAATTGAAGTGGGGCGGAAAAGAGCAACCACAATATGCATTCTCGGATAGAGAGCGCGATGCGTTCATCAAGATTGGTTTAGATGGTGGCAAGCGGTTGCCTAAAGAAGATGGCATTCAACGCTTCAAAGGTCTAGGAGAAATGCCCGCGAAAGAATTGTGGGATACCACCATGGATCCTGACACGCGAGTTCTCATCCGCGTCACACTAGAGGACGCCGTTGCTGCAGACGATCTCTTCTCCGTGCTTATGGGCGAGGATGTCGAGATGCGTCGTAGTTTCATTCAGCGCAATGCAAAAGATGTCCGATTCTTGGATATTTAGAGAGTAAGGAGGGAGCAGACTGTGGAGAATTCAACAGATCGAATTGAATTAGTCGATTTACAAGTCGAGATGGCACGAAGCTATCTGGACTATGCCATGAGCGTCATTGTTGGTCGCGCCCTCCCTGATGTCCGCGACGGTTTGAAACCCGTCCATCGTCGAGTTCTTTACGCGATGTTTGATGCTGGCTACCGTCCTGATAAGGGCTATTACAAATCATCCCGCGTTGTTGGTGATGTCATGGGTAATTACCACCCTCATGGAGACTCTGCTATTTACGACACCTTGGTCCGGTTGGCACAACCTTGGTCACTCCGCTATCCACTAGTAGATGGCAATGGCAATTTCGGCTCACCTGGCAACGACCCAGCGGCTGCGATGCGTTACACCGAAGCACGGCTTGCACCATTAGCGATAGAGATGATGCGCGATATCGACGAAGAAACCGTTGATTTCACCGATAACTACGATGGCCGTTCTCAAGAACCCGTTGTATTGCCTAGCCGTTTTCCAAACCTTTTGGTCAATGGCAGCGCAGGTATTGCTGTTGGTATGGCAACTAATATCCCACCCCATAATCTCAACGAAGTTGCCGAGGGAATTCAGTGGTCACTCAAGAATCCCGATGCACAACAAGAGGAACTACTCGAGAAGTTATTGACCTTCGTCAAAGGTCCAGATTTCCCAACTAAGGGATTAATCGTCGGCCGCAGCGGAATCGAAGAGGCATATCGCACCGGTCGTGGTTCCATCACCATGCGCGCCGTAGTCGAAGTCGAAGAGATCAACAACCGAACATGTTTGGTTATCAGTGAATTGCCATATCAAGTCAACCCAGACAATCTAGCGCTCAAGATTGCCGAGCTAGTGAAAGATGGCAAGATAGCGGGGATTGCTGATGTCCGAGACGAAGGCAATGAACGACTCGGACAACGATTAGTCGTTGTTCTGAAGAAAGACGCGGTTGCAAAGGTTGTGCTCAACAATCTTTACAAACACACCCAACTCCAGGAGACATTTGGTGCGAACATGCTCGCACTTGTCGATGGCGTGCCGCGAACCCTTCGCTTAGATGAATTCGTCAAGTTCTATATCGAGCATCAAATAGAGGTCATTGTCCGACGAACCAAGTTCCGATTAGCAGAGAAAGAGAAACGAGCACACATCCTTCGTGGGTATGTGAAGGCGCTCGATGCATTAGACGATGTCATCGCATTAATTCGAAAGAGTGAGAGTACCGACGATGCTCGCGCTGGCCTGATGAAACTTCTTCAAGTCGACGAGATACAAGCAAACGCAATCCTCGATATGCAGCTTCGTCGCTTGGCAGCACTGGAACGACAGAAGATTCAGGATGAATACGACGGAATAATGAAGGAAATCGTCGAACTGAACGAGATCCTCACCAGCCCCAAACGCCAACGCGAGATTGTTTCTGCAGAGCTTGCTGAATTGACGAGTAAATATGGAGATACTCGTCGTACGCAGATCATCGCCGCTGAAGGAGACTTTGCTGCTGAAGATCTCATCAAGCAAGAAGATGTCGTAGTCACAATTACCCGAGGTGGGTACTCCAAACGAACCAAGGCTGATTTGTATCGTTCGCAACGACGAGGTGGACGAGGTGTGCGAGGGGCAGCGCTGAAGCAAGATGACATCGTTGAACATTTCTTCGTTACCACGACACATCACTGGATTCTCTTCTTCACCAATAAGGGTCGGGTCTATCGAGCGAAGGCGCACGAATTACCCGAGGCCGGTCGCGATGCTCGCGGTCAACATGTCGCCAACCTTCTTGCCTTCCAACCTGACGAGAAAATCGCTCAAGTTCTGGCAATCGAGAATTACAAAGCTGCGAAATATCTAGTGCTTGCTACTAAGTCAGGCTTGGTGAAGAAGACCCCGCTAGATGAATACGATTCCAATCGCAGCGGCGGTTTGATTGCAATCAATCTTCGTGACGCAGACGAGGTGGTCTCTGCAGTTCTTGTCGGAGAGCAGGATGACATTCTCTTAGTCTCGAAAAATGCGATGTCGCTCAGGTTCACCGCTGATGACGAAGCGTTGCGACCTATGGGGCGGGCAACAAGTGGTGTGATCGGTATGAAGTTTCGCACCGGAGATGAACTTCTTGCGATGGTTTCGGTCTCTGATGTTGCTAATGCGTTCGTCTTCACCGCGACCGATGGCGGATTTGCTAAGCGCACTCCAGTGATTGAATATCGACCACAAGGGCGAGGTGGGTTGGGAATCAAAGCGGCGAAAGTCGACGAGGCATCACGAGGCGTTCTCGTCGGAGCATTGATTGTCACCGAAGAGGACGAGGTCCTTGCAATCACTTCTGCTGGGACCGTCATGCGAACAAGAGTCGATGAGGTACGACAGACTGGCCGTGACACGATGGGCGTTCGGTTGGTCAACCTCGATCCAGAGACAGTTGTCGTTTCTATCGCGCGTAATGCCGAGG
>CAZPIJ010000052.1:0-7440 GCA_964586805.1 uncultured Bifidobacterium sp.
CCATATTGAACGATGATCCAACCACCAGCATTTGCGACGACCGACATGAGCGCGAAGATGACGACAAGGTGGCTCGGATTAAAGATATCGGTCTGATTTTTCCATCCGAAAAAATTGAGTATTGACCTAAATGGACCAATTTGCGGCTCGAGTGCGGCGTACCAGACCAGAACGCCAGCTGCGCCGACATAGCAACCAGGAATCAGGTATGCCAAGCGGACATATTGGTGCCATTTGGAGCGATAGATATCAAGTAGCAGCGCCAAGAAGAGCACGACGAGTGTCATGACGGGAACAGTCAGGAGCACATAAAGGAAGGTGTTCTTGGCGGCAGCAACGAATCGGAAATCATCGAGAACAATCTTGAAGTTCTGGAAGCCGCCCGCCTCATTTTTGTATGAAGGTAGGAGTGATTCGCGAAGGGCCAGGATGATCGGCACAATCGAGAAGAGAATGAAGAACAATAAGAATGGTAGAAACATCAACCACCCAACTACGGATGAATCTCTCTTGTTCTTGAGCACTAGCTCTCCTAACTGTAGGAAAATCCAACTGCCAAGAATTTATCCTTGGCAGTTGGATTCTTAATCCATTTACTGACTATTGAGCCTACTCAGTGATTACTTCGTAGCCCTGCAGGGTTGCTGCAGCAGCGACGGTGCTGAACCACTTGTTAGCAGCATCTTCTACCTTGGTGCCGGTAGCGATAGCTGCGCCCATCTGATCTGTATAGGTATACATATCAAGGCGAACTGGGCTATAGGTTGGACGAATTAGGAGCGAAGTGTCATAGAAGACCTTTGCTGCGAGGTCGCCGTCAGCGTAGTAGCCAGCCTTCGCACGATCAGCGAGCCATAGCTTTGCTGATGGTGGATAGGCAGGGTAGGTCACCATATCGGCAGAGACGACGAACTTTGGATCCATCGTGTTGTACATGATCATGTCAGCAGCGATCTTTGCCTGCTGCGCATTTGCATGCTTGGAGATCATGTATACGCCACCACCCCATGCGCCAGACCAGTTCTTGGTCTCACCAGGCCACTTAGGAGTCGGCGCAATGTTGAGGCGTCCTGCTGGGATATTGAAGGAACCTTCTGGCTTGAGAACATAGTCGCCCCACCATGATGGACCGATATTCATAATCATCTTGCCTGCTCGGTTGACCTTCTGAACATCTGTGCTGAACGAACCTGCCTTGAGGAACGCACCTGCATCGATGAGCTCTTGAACCAATGTAGTCACGCGGGTGCACTTAGGGTCCTTTGGCTTGCTGAGCAACTTGTTGCCCTTAGCCTCTTGAGCTACTGGGCAACCACTTGGCCAGTAGTAGCCCTGGAACAATTCGCTTGATCCGACCGCACCACTGTTGTAGCCCTTCTTTGCGGCATCGAGTGCAATGGTCTTGAACTCATCCA
This sequence comes from uncultured Bifidobacterium sp., assembly GCA_964586805.1. Lineage (GTDB taxonomy): Bacteria > Actinomycetota > Actinomycetes > Nanopelagicales > Nanopelagicaceae > IMCC26077. Next base: position 1,416 of record CAZPIJ010000052.1, read on the forward strand.
TAGTTGTTGGGACCTTATAGCCGAACTCATCGAACAACTTCTGGTCGTAGTAGAGAACAGTCTGAGCAAGGTCGTTCTTCACGCAGAAGTAGCGACCATTGAACTTGCACCAGTCATTGGCAGTTCCGAAGTTCTTCCAGTAGCTCTTTGGGAAGAGATCGGTGAGATCGCGGGCATATCCGAATTGTGGAGAGCGCATCAAGCCAACGCGGCCTGGGTCTCCATCGAAGTACATATCTGGCCAGCCCTTCTTTACACGATTGAAGAGCTGAACTTTCTGGAGCAATGTGGCATTCAATTCAATCTTGATGTCATATTGCGGATTCTTCTTCACAAACTGGTCGTGACCAGGCTTACGAACCGAGTCGGTCCAAACGAGCAACTTCGGTTTCTTCGCGGCTTGAGCCTGTGCGGGAACGATTAATGACGCTCCTACGACACCAGCTGCCACCAAAGCGAGCAGTTTCTTATTCATTCATACCCCTTCTAGGTATTGGGCCCATCCACTTTCTTGGTCCAGGTCGTTGGAAACAACTGGAGCCATAGGGGGCTGGGCTCATTTGCCCAAAATCGTATAGGAAATCCATAGTTTGGAAATAGCCCCTAGTGAAAAGTTGCCAAATCGTTACCAAGTCACAAATGGGGCTGGCCCCTGGCTTTTAGCCGGGAAAATCACTACCTTGGGGCGGAAATCCTATAGGAATTCAGGGGTCTGCCATGGAAATCACCAATGTCGATGTTCTGCTCGTTGATGTCCCAGCCATCGATCCGCCATTCGTCTGGCGCAAGAACATCCCAGGCTCCGATGGCCCCATAGTTGCGGGCTGGCTGGTGATTGAGACCGATGCTGGCATCACAGGCTTTGCATCCGTGGCTCGCGGCGTGATCTTCAAAGATTATGTAGACCGAAGATTCCGCAGTGAGTTGATCGGTCGTGACCCAATGATGCGGGAATATCTCTGGGAGCGAATGTGGGAGATGGATCGCATCGAAAGATTCCCGCCTTCATTGATCCATGTTGCCGATGTTGCTCTCTGGGATATTGCGGCCAAAGCGGCGAACTTGCCCGTTTACAAATTATTAGGTGGATATCGCGAATCCATCCCAGCCTATGCATCAACGGTCACCTATTCATCAATTCCAGAGTTTCTCGATATAGCCTCGCAATGTATTGACGATGGTTACCGTGCAATCAAGTTGCACGCATTTGGCGATGCGAAAAAGGACGCCGAACTCTCCTTGAAACTTCGCGATCATGTTGGGCCAGATATTGCTTTGATGTACGACGGCTCAGCTGGTTTTGATTTGATGGATGCGGTCTATCTTGGACACGCTTTAGACGAAGCTGATTTTGAATGGTACGAAGAACCAATGCGCGAATTTTCAGTCACTGCATACAAGTGGTTGGGTGAGCGAGTTCGGGTGCCACTACTTCTTGGCGAAGTGACCGAAGGAGCACATATGAGCGCTGGTGATTTTGCTGCAACCGGAGTTGCAAGCGCTCTTCGCGTTTCGACTTTTCTTCGTGGCGGTTTTACTGGCGCAATGAGAACAGCACATCTTGCAGATGCATATCATTTGCGTGCCGAGGTGCACGGATTTGGTTTGGAACAAGCGCATCTGTGCATGGCTATCAAGAACAATACTTATTACGAGTCACTTGTTAAGGACAATCCTTACACCACACTTGATCGTGGAATAGTAAAAGTGGTTAATGGAGATATTCATGCACCGACAGGTCCTGGAATTGGATTCGAAGTGCAGTGGGCGCAGACCGGTGCACCAAAAGGCCTCGAAAAATACTTGAAATGAGCGTGATCTAACTGAGCACTCGGGCCACCATAAAAAAGCATAAGAGCCAGGCGCGACCTCGTCGCCAAGTCCTCTCTGATGAGATATATCTTCGAATCAAGAAGATGATCTTCAACTATGAGATTCTTCCTGGTGCGAAAGTGAATATCGATGCACTTTCCAAAGAATTGCAGGTATCACAAACTCCGGTGCGGGAGGCGCTTTCCCGGCTCGAGTCCGACGGGTTGATTGTCAAGGAACCGCTCAAAGGTTTTAGAGCCACTGATCTCTTGACCATCAAGGAGTTAGACAATCTTTTTAATTTTAGATTGTTAATCGAGCCATATGCTGCAGCAGAAGCTGCGCGAAAGATTGACGAGACTGGGAGGCGAGCTTTGGTCTCTGAATTGCAGAGCGCCAAGATTGCAATCAAAATTTCTGGCGATGAACAGGTAGAAGCTTTGACCGAGCACGATGCGCGCTTCCATTCCTTGATTGCAAGTATGTCAGGAAATTCTGTGCTTGCTGAGTCTTTTGAAAAGACGCATTGTCACCTCAATCTATTTCGACTTTATATCGCAAGCCAACGAAGTCTGATTGCTGGTGAATCGCGGGCGCAATTAGTAGAAGAACTCTTCAAGGAGTACTACAACTCGGCGTATGGTCAATTAGCGATTACGGAACACGAAGAGATTGCGGTTGCGATCTCTTCAGGAAATGCGAAGCTTTCACAGAAGTCCATGCACCACCACATTGAGAGTTCATTGAAACGCTTTTATCCAGCAGCTAACGCGCTTTATCTAGTTGAACCAAAATAACCATCATCGAGGAAATGAGAGAGTGGACATGAGTACCGTAATCACAGATATCGAAATCCGAGCATGCCGCGGAAAGGATGATCTGGATCTGTTAGAAGCTACCGACGCGGTCTCATTAGCTGGCGGTTCGCGCCCAGATTTCACCGTAGTGACGATCACTACCTCTGATGGTGTCACCGGCACCTCGTTTGGTTTCGGGGCTCAAGATGCACGGGCTGCTGCTGCGACGATGTCACAAGTCAAACCATTCTTTATTGGTCGCAGCCCGCATGATGCGGCGAAGAATATGAAGGATTTCGAGTTTTTTGATCGCCGGTGGAACCATGTTCCGATTTATTCCTATGCACCATTTGATAATGCCTGCTGGGACATTGTCGGAAAGATGGCCCATCTTCCGGTGTACAAGCTTCTCGGCGCCGCTCGAGAGAAGGTTCCTCTCTATGTCTCATCCATGTTCTTGCCTGGGCCTGAAGATTATGTAAAGCAAGCTCTTGAAGTGAAGGCAAAGGGGTACCGGGGATATAAATTGCATCCTCCCGGAGGGGTTGATTTGGATATCGCTTGTTATCGCGCAGTCCGTGAGGCAGTTGGCGATGACTTCCCGCTCATGGCAGATCCGGTAATCATGGATAACTACGAGGCTGCACTCAAGGCTGGACGAGAATTGGAGAGATTGGGTTATCGCTGGCTCGAAGAACCGCTCCTTGATATCAATCTCAATGGACTACGAAAGTTGCGGGAGAAACTCGATATCCCGATTTGTGGCACAGAGGTGATTGCAGGGGCGCACTACACAACCGCACATTGCATCGCCGAAGGCATCGTCGACATCGTGCGCACTGATGTCTCGTGGCGAGGTGGAATCACCGCAGTGATGAAGACCGCACATGTCGCCGAGGCCTTCGGTGTTCAGTGCGAATTGCACACCACGATCTATCACGGCCTAGAACAAGTGCAACTCCATCCGTCGCTAGCAATTTCCAACTGCGAATGGTTTGAGACGCTCTATCCATTTGATGATTTCCTTTTTGGTACTAAGACCCAACTCAACATCGAAGATGGTTTCGTTCTTGCGCCAAAGGGTGAGGGATTGTGTATTGAATACGATTGGGATTTCATTGACAAACACACGGTCGGCATCTTCTAGCTATGACTAAACAAGATTCGGTTATCACCGATATCGAAATTAGAGCCTGTGTTACCGGAAGACAGCAATTTGGTGATGACTGGAGCGTTACTAACGGGCTTAACTTCACGGTAATCACTTTGACGGATTCTGATGGGGCGAAAGGAACCTCCTTTGGTTTTGGCGCCCTTGATTCCACAATTGCCGGCAAGGCGATGTCTGCGATAAAGCCATTTTTTATGGGTCGAAACCCATTCGACACCGAAAAGGCGATGAAGGAATTCGAGAACTTCGATCGCAAATGGAACCATGTCCCCATTTATGCATATGGTCCCTTCGATAATGCGTGTTGGGATATCAAAGGCAAGGTGGCCGGACTCCCGGTTTACAAGTTATTAGGCGCAGCCCGAGAAGAAGTGCCTGTATATGTGAGCTCTGGGGTGTTGCCATCAGTCGAGGCATATGTCACTGAAGCGCTCGAAGTGAAAGCGAAGGGGTTTCGAGGGTACAAATTGCACCCACCAGGAATGGTCGAGGGCGGCAAGACCGAGATGGATATTGAGGCCTACAAAGCTGTTCGTGCGGCGGTAGGTCCAGATTTTGCTCTGATGGCAGATCCAGTGATCGGCCACAACTACGACGAAGCGCTCAAAGTTGGCCGCGAACTAGAGAAATTAAACTTTGTATGGTTTGAAGAGCCCGTTCTCGATGTGGACTTCAACTCGCTTCGCAAGCTCAGGGAGAAATTGAATATTCCGATAATCGCGACCGAAGTTCTTGCCGGTGCTCAATATTCGACAGCGATGTACATCAAAGAAGGCATCGTAGACATCGTTCGAAGCGATGTTTCTTGGCGAGGTGGGTTAAGCGCTGTCATGAAGACTGCTCATGTTGCAGAGGCGTTCGGAGTGCAATGCGAATTACACACCACGATCTATCACGCACTTGAGATGGTCCAAGTCCATGCCTCACTTGCAATTCCTAATTGTCATTTCTTCGAGCTCTGTTATCCAACTGATCCATTGGATTTCGGTACCAAACATAAATTGGACATTACCGACGGCATGATTCGCGCGCCTAAAGGCGTGGGTTTTGGTATCGAATATGACTGGGACTACATCGACAATCACACGGTGGCGACTTACTGATTCGTAAAGTTTTCCAGTGGCCGGCCCGTAATCAACGGGTGCCAATCCGAGCGCTTTGACCATGGTGTTTCGTAGGTCGGATCGTTGGCAAAACGGCGAACTGTGAAAACCAACTTGGCATGTGCGTGGGCTTCGAGAGTTATCGAGAGGTACTTGTCATTGATCTCACTACGCTTACCATCGATTTCGACAGCAAGGAATTGATGCTCGCCGAACCCACCTGCCTGGAGTACGAGGGTGCGAACTTGCGAGCCAATATTTGCTATATGTACTGAGTAACTCTCCTTAGAGATTGAATCCACGAGTACTGAAACATCCTCAGGTAAACCGGTTCGACATTTGTCACCATCAAAGGGACGGATATTTGCAAACTGAAACCCACCATGTGAGATGTGCATCGGTGAACCAGTTGTCAGTTGCATAAGCCCTTCGAGATAGACCGGGCAGAACCATTGCCACGCATGTACCTGATAGCCCACCCGAGTGAGGTCGAGTTCGACTTTCACATCTGCAGTTGCATCATCGTAGGTGTCCCAGTTCTTTGGGTCACCACTGTTGGAATTCATCCGATTCATATGGATGTCAATCAATTCCAAGTTAGCTTCGAGAATCTGCTTGGGAAATTGCGGGAGTCGCCCCTGGATATACTCGAACCACGAGAGCGTGTTAGCGATGAAATGCTTATACCCAAGAGAATTGTGCCCAGACTTGCCCGGAATGATGATCTCTGACCAGTCTTCGGTCCTTGGTATTGCAGCAATTCGATCAAGATCTTGTTGATCTAGCGAGGTTGTCCAGAGATAGATTAAATGTCGCGGCGAAGCATCTCTAAAATCAGCCCACCCACTATCAAATCGACGATGTGGAACGAGCACGCGGTCGCCTTCACTCTTTCGCAACTCCCAATTCTTATCGAATTGTTGTCGAGGAATATCAAGATATGAGTAATCACCCGTGAGTAACACGGCATTCATTGCGGCATTCGTCAGCGGTTCCATAATCGTGGTGAAGCCGTGTGGCCAACGCCACCCGTAATAACCACCCCACCACTTTCCATCGTTGTACTCACCAACAATTCCGTTGAGACCAACATTGTCTGGCATGTAGCCATCGTTGGCTGATGCTCGATCGGACCAGACTTT
>CAZPIJ010000052.1:7540-8976 GCA_964586805.1 uncultured Bifidobacterium sp.
TCCATACTTCCGAACTCGCTCTTCCATTTGAGAGTGCCATCAACATTGGTGTATTTCTTCACAAATTCCGGTGCAACTTCATTGAGCCTGGCGAGCAATTTTCGTTGTAAAACGGCCCACTCCGGAAGTGGAGTGTTACTCGTGGTGCTATCAATAGTGAGTGACTTCATCGCCATTCCTTTCCATCTGGAAAGCTGAAGTCTTGAATCGAATCAGGGAACATCTCGCCACCAGCTCCAGGTTCAGTGGGGGCTAGATATCGACCTGCCTTGACTTCGACCGGGGTAGTGAAATGTTCGTGGAGATGGTCGACATATTCGATGACACGCGCATCGTTCTCGCCAGCTACAGCGACATAATCAAACATTGCTAGATGTTGAACGAGTTCACAGAGTCCCACCCCACCAGCATGTGGGCAGACAGGAATTCCGAACTTGGCTGCCATCAAAATATTTGCGATATTTTCATTTGGTCCTGCCACACGAGTGGAATCTATTTGCATAAATGACATTGCACCAAGTTGGAGCATCTGTTTGAAGATAATCCTATTCTGCACATGCTCACCAGTTGCAACTCGAATGGGTGTTATTGCCTTTGCGATAGTTGCATGTCCTAATGCATCATCTGGTGAAGTTGGCTCCTCGATCCAATAGAGATCAACTCCGTGCAATTCCTTAAGCCATGCGATTGCCTCATCAACGCTCCACACTTGATTCGCGTCGATAGCTAGCCGCACATTGGGACCGACCGCTTCTCGTGCCAACCGGAGTCGTCTCTTGTCATCTTCGATTGATCCGCCACATTTCAACTTGATGAGTGTGAATCCGTCGGCGACCGCCTCTTTTGCCAAGCGAACCATCTTCTCGTCGCTATAACCCAGCCAACCTGCTGATGTGGTGTATGCCGGAATGCCATCCTTTAATAACTTCTCTTTGCGAAGAGCTTTGGTTGGCTCGGCCTTGCGGAGGATCTCCAGGGCCTCTTCTGGGGTGATCACATCTCTGATGTATCGGAAATCTACGAGTGAGACGATCTCCTCTGGGCTCATGTCAGAGAGAACTTCCCAAAGTGGCTTTCCTTCATCTTTAGCAACAAGATCCCAGAGCGCCGTAAGGACCGCTCCAACAGCCATGTGAGTTAAACCCTTCTCAGGCCCAAGCCACCTAATCTGGGAATCACTCACAAGTTCACGAGCAATCTCACCTAGTGCACCTTTTAGCTCAGCAACCTTTAATCCGACTACCTTCGGTGCTAATAACTCGATCGTTGCGCATTGCAATTCGGTACCGCGACCTAGTGTGAACGAGAAGCCATGACCTGTGAGCGGCGAATCGGTCTCAAGAATTAGATAAGCAGCGGAGTAATCCGGGTCCTTATTCATCGCATCTGAACCATCGAGGGATTTTGATGTCGGGCACCTGCTGTCGGAGATTTGC
>CAZPIJ010000053.1:0-7389 GCA_964586805.1 uncultured Bifidobacterium sp.
GGCCAGGGCGCTATCTAAATATGTGGTGATTGGTCGGAGATGGCCGATTGGAGCGACGCCTCCGGTGGCAAATCCGTTGCTGTTCTTTACCAACTCTGCATCAGCACGATCGAGGGCAGATAACCCTTGCTCGCTGGCAACCTTCGCGGTATCCACTCGATGGCGCCCTGAAGTAAGCACCAAGATGGGCTTGCCCGCGCAGGCGAAAATCAGCGAAGAGCAGATCTGGCCGACCTCGACTGCCAGAGCATCGGCTGCCTCACGGGCGCTGCGCGCGGAATCTTCGAGAATCTTTATCTCACCGGCGACCGATAATTCTTGTAGCCGATTGCGGACTCGAATCACGCTCGGATGGTTTGATACTGACTCTGACACGATCTCTAGTCTACTTCAGTAAGCCATCTTTCTGAGCTTGACGGTAAAGATCTGTCTTGTTCGTAAGATGAATTCCTGCCTTCGTATATTTTTTTCGGGCGCGCTGGATGTACTCCGAAGCAGTGCTACGGGAGATGTCCATAGAGGAAGCAACCGCATCCAATTTCATTCCAGATGCATAGAGGGAAAGAGCTTGTCGCTCCTTTTGGGAAAGTGCCACATGAACTTCATCTTCTCCTAGAAGAGCGATTGCAATATCTGGGCTCATGTACTGCTGATTATTGGTAGCACCTATAATCGCATCTCTGAGTGCCTCAGCATCTGAGCTTTTGCTCACATAGGCCGCGGCCCCATGTCGAAGCATTAACCTCACTGTCCGCGCAGAAGCCAATGCGCTGACAACCACTATCGAAAGACTTGCGTGCAGAAGCCTATTGAGATTATCAAGTGGCTCCGACCCGTCTCCCAAATCTAGGTCGAGTATTACTACCGCACGAGTGTTCTCTTGGGAATCAATTTTCTGCCACTCCTCCAGCAATTCCTCTATCGATTGACCTTTGTAAAAAATCTCGGCGTCCGGCAGATGTAGGACAACATTGTATGCAAGGGCTTCTCGCATCATCGGATGGTCCTCGAGGATTCCTATTGCAGTCGCTGTTTTCTTTGCTGTTGTCATCGATTCCTAAGTCCTTGCACTCTATCCTCAAGCCTAATACATGAAGCCTGTTGCACTGTATCAGTTATTGTCCTGGCAGCGTAAACTTTTGCTTATCTAATGCACTTTTCTCGGGAGGTGAGTAAGAATTCATCGAACTTCCGAACGCCATGCTCTGTCTCGGTTGCGGCGCTCGCTCATCCTGGTGGTAATAAGTTACGGATACTTTCTACTTGGATTTGCCTTATGGCGTCGAGGACCGGAGGTTCCGGAATTAACCAAATTAGTTTTGTTGTTGAACTTGCTGATCGCGATTTTAGGAGTCGCCATCATTCGCAAGGAATTGGGTATTTGGTTGCTGATCTCTTCATTGTCAATCTCTACAACTTATGTCGTTCTCGATCCTTTAGTCAGAATCGCCTGGATCCAACTAAGCGTGCTAGTTGCAATTATTGCTCTAGCGGTGATTTTTGCGCACAGAGAACAGTCGATGTGGTTAACGCCTGCATTGCTGTTTCCTTTGCCAATTCTCAATTTTCTCGCATACTATTTCGAAGCGACAAGCCTGTTGAGATCAGGAAGTTTTCTGGCTCGAGGGTTGATAAGTAGTTTGATGATTCTCACCACAAGTGCATATGCACTCTATGGTTGGAATCGAATGCTCAAACAAGCAACGGTCAATGATGAGAGAGTGAGGGAGCTTGTCTCAGAGATAGAAACCCTAGAAAAGGTGCAAACTAGCGAACGACATTGGCGCCAGCTCGTCATTCGAGTCCATGAAACCACGCTTAATACAATTCGCTCTTTGCTATCAATGCGAGAGATTGATGTCGAGCTGCTGCGACCTGCAATTGAAAAGGGCCTTAGCCAAGATCGCTTGGTGATGGCTCAAGCACGAGGCCGTCATCCAGCGTCTGTGATCAGCTCAATCCGTGCTGGTATTGACAGCGCAGCTCTCGAAGGAAAAGTTCGGATAATCTCACAAGGGGTTAATTTGCATGTAGATAGCGAAATTGCCGAAGCTCTAGAGCAAGTCATCCGGGAAGCGCTTCGAAATGCTATTGAACATGCAAACGCAAAAAATATAGAGATTCTCTGGAGAACCAAAACTGAAAATGCCTTGAAAGTGGGAGAGCGAGAGCAAGGCGTGATTTCAATTACTATTACTAATGATGGTTCAGTTTCAGATTTGAGTCGGGTCGGCGGAATAGGAACAGCGCTAGTAATGGAAAAAACCGTGCGGGACTTGGGTGGCTCGTTTGAAATTTCCCAGAAGGATGAAAACATCGGTACCGGCACGATTGTACGATTCAATTTACCGTCAGCAATTAAGAAATTAAATAGCGAGATGAGAGAATTTCCTGTGTTTAATGCAGTTGCTCTTGGACGATACATGGCGCTGCTAACTCTTTTTGGTCCCGCTATGACCGGTGTCTTTTTCTTTCCTATTTTAGGTATCTGGTGGCAAGGGCAATTTCTCTCACAATTTCTCGGGTTTTCTGCTTTGGTGTATCTGCTCATTTTTACTTTTTTTAGATCCAAACGCCTTGATTGGTGGGAGAGTATTGCTCTTGCCGTAGTGCTATTGAGTGTAATTTTTACTCTAGATTTAGAGCCGCTGACATGCACTGATGCGCAACCTTTTCAATGGGTTATCAACTCTGTGGTTTATGGGTTGTTCATAATTCTCTTGTGGGGGAAATGGCAAGTTGTTCTCGTTGCATATCCGCTTTTTCTTTACCTAGTAGCGCCGCTCCATTCGCTCGTGCCTCAAGATTGCAATTTCATCTTCAACTTTCCTATTTTGAACACTTTGCTTTCCTTTATATTCGTGGCTGTTATCTTTACGGTGGTTTACATGACTTTTGAAAAAGTCGAGAAGTTTCAAGAGTCGCGAAGAAACAGGAGTAATTCGTTGGTCGCAGAAATGGAGTTAGGCGAAGCCTCTTTTGGGAGAATTCTGGAGTTAGATTCATTGGCTCAGGCTGCAATTGTGGAATTAGCATCTAAGAATGGGCCAATTTCGATGGAGACTCAAGATATCCTTCGACGAATCGAGTCGTCCTTGCGGGCTGAGTTGCAAGTGGAACCGGGGTCTAGCTCGGGATTGACTCTGCTGGCTGTGGAATTTGTTAATCAGGTTGTGGCAAACAATCACTGGATCAATGTCAAGTCAATTCAAGGCGACGAGGGAATGCAGGCTATCCCGGAGTTAGTTCGGGAGCGTTTCCTCGCTATTGCACCAGATTTACCAAGCGGTGCATCGATCCAAATAGCTGCCACCGAGAGTGGGTGTGAACTTTCAATCCACTCTCGTTCGCAGATGCCAGATTCAGTACGCTCATTCGAAAAGTGCGTGCAATCAATCAATTTGCCCGGATTGACTTGCTCGGTCAACGCTTTAGGTGCCCGCGAATTTGTGCTCTTTCTCAGGCGAGAAAGACAGTCTCAACAAAGGTAAATAAGCCAACGAGAAGGAGGAGGCTGGCAAATCCTCGCTCAAGGCTCTTGGACTTTAACTGCGTTCCTTTCGCGCCAGCGAATCGAGCGACGACAACGGCGCTGACGAGAGTGATGAGTGGAATTTGCCATTGGACTTCTGACCAAGTATCAAAACGGATCATGAGCGCTGTAAAACTGTTGAGCAACATCACGACCAAGCCCGTTCCGGCAGCGATATGAGCGGAGACTCCAAATGCAAGAATCAAAGTAGGGACCACCAAGAACGCGCCCCCTACGCCAAAGAAGCCTGCGAGAAATCCGATGAGCGTTCCGAGAATGGGAAGCAGAATTGGGTGGCGTTCTTTCGTCTGGATCTCACCTTTAAAGGAACGAATCCACAGACTGATGGATGCTGTAAGTATCACCAGGGAAATGCCAGTGAGGAGAACGAAATCAGAGGCGCTCTGTGAAGCGAACGCACCAATGGCATTACCGAGAATGCCGATGCTCCATAGGAGTATCGCCTGTCGGTAATCGATCTGTTCTGCCTTCGCCCGCTCACGGGCGCTGACCAGGGCAGCTGCTATAACGATCACTAACGATGCAGTGGTCGCCTCAAGTGCCGAGAAATCGAAGAGGTAGACCAAAGCGGGGACCGCGAGAATTGCCCCACCGGTCCCGACCAGGCCAAGGGCTGAGCCCATGACCGAGCCGAGAACGATTGCCGTAATAACATCGAGCACAGGCTAAAGTCTAGAGATACCTACATCTGAAAGAGCGAGATATCACCGAGGGTGGCACCCAAATCTCCACCATTAGCGACCACTGCAAGGATGATCAGCGCAGCGCCAGCCATCGAGAGGTTCTTAAAGAACGCAACCGTCTCATTCATCTTTTGGGTTGCATCGTCCATGGTCCAGAAGTTGTGCATCATGAAGGCTGAGAAGATTAAGAAGATGGCAAGGAGCAATGCGCCAAGATCCATCCAGAAACCAAGGACGATGGAGATGCCACCAAGCAGAATCATCAATCCGGTCAATGGCACTGCCAACTTCGCAGCTGGCACCTTCTTGAATTGTGCGTAGCCGGTCATCGCTTCGCGTTGTGCGAAGTGGGCAAAGCCTGAATTGATGAAGATGAGTGCAAAGAGGATTCTGCCTACGATGAGAATGATGTCCATATCTATTGTGCTCCTTTGGGATTGTCAGAGTTATGCCTTGCAGATTCTCAAGAATAACTGAAGAAGTTGAAAATTCAACTACCTGAACAGAAGTGTCTCGGCGTGTTGGTCGGAATTCGTTGGAAAGCTAGCGAGCCAGCCAGCCACCATCCACGGTGATTACAGAGCCAGAGATGTAGTCGGCACCGCTACCTGCCAAGAAGACTGCCGTACCCGCAATATCTTCAGAGGCGCCCCAGCGACCCATAGGAATTCGCGAAGTTACCTCGGGCATTCGCACTGGGTCGGATCGAAGAGTGGTGTTGTGATCCGTAGCGACATAGCCAGGCGCGATTGCATTGACATTGACACCAAGTGAAGACCACTCATTTGACAGCGCTTTTGTCAATCCGATGATGGCATGCTTACTAGCAACATAAGGCGAGACTTTCAAGCCACCTTGGAACGAGAGAATCGATGCGATAAAGATTATTCGTCCCGAGCCATGTTGAATCATGTGCGATCCAAAGGATTGGGCAAGAACAAATTGTGAAGTGAGATTTACTTCCATTACTTGATCCCACTCTTCCAAGGGGAGTTCAGTTGCCGGATATCGGGCAGTGATGCCGGCATTATTAACAAGTATGTCTACCCGTGGGACGAGTTCGAGCACGCGGTCAGCAAAGCGCTCACTCTGCGAGCGCACGCTGAGATCAGCGGCAATCGGAGTAAATTTCCGACCGAGGGCTCGTATCTCGTGCGCAATCTCTTCGCTCTCGCTCATCTGTCGACTTGTGGCCACGATATCGGCGCCTGCGCGCGCTAAACCGATCGCGATTGCTGCTCCGATACCTCGATTGGCACCGGTGACGAGCGCAACCTTGCCGGAGAGATCACCAATTGTCATGAGGAAAGTATCTCAGCGAACCTTGAATCCCGCAGGACATTTTGGATTGGTGCCGGTGACTCGCTTCTGCAATCTGCCTTTTACGCAGATAATTGAACGCTTACTTGCTTTGCTTGTCTTGCTTGTCTGAGGTGCTGACGCTGCTGCTGTGCTGGCGCTCTTCTCTTGGGTGAATTTTACTTTGAGTTTGGGCGAGGAGAAGGTGAAGCCATATTTGCCAAGCGTGATCCATTCGCCACTGGCATCGTTACGCTCGGCTACTTGCTCTGTAGCAACAATCTCCTCTCCGCTCGCCGAAATCACAGAGATGCTCGCTTTGATGGGTGCATCTGTGAAGTTATACAGACATCGAGCGACATCTTTACGCATGATCAAGTCGTAAGTGCCGCGGAAGAGAGTCTTGCCATCTTTCTCGAAATGAGGGCCAGCCACTTGATAGATAAGTGATTGTTCCTTCTGGTCGAAAGTTGGCGGTCCGGCGGTCGTGATCATCGCATTGCTGGTGACCATTCCAGTCACCCGTTTTTCCTTGTAGCTATTCGAGTCATAGCAATTACTCGCGTTATTCATCTCGGATGGCCCAAGATTTCGGATACTCCAAGTTCCTGGCGCGACAGTCGCCTTATCCCCGGTGATCGGCATCCAATAGTTCAGCCATTTTATGGGAATCTCGACTCCGCCCGTATTCAGCGCATTAGGAATTCTTACTTGAGTGGGTGGACTTGTTGAATTGTCTTGTAGAGGCGATGAGGGTGCGCTCTCCCAATTCTCAGCCTTCCATTTCTCGAATGAGGCGGGCATTTGAGCTAGCGGTACGAACTCCCAGATCTGTGGAATACGAACCGGAGCGGCGGCAAGTTCCCACCTCTCACCTCCTGGAATAGAAGAGATTGCCACATCCGGCTTCTGCACTCTGCCATAGAGCCAACCATTAGTTGATGATCGAAGGCGAAGCACTACTTGAAAGCGAATATCTTCCGGAAAAGCTCGTTTGTTCATGCAGAAAGTATCTTCTTCGATTGCACATGTACTAAATGGATTTTTCTGGAGGGCAACTCTCTCTTCCTCCTCGTAGAAATACCAGCGACCTTTCTGATACTCACCCGGTCGAGTAGCGGGGGTGTAGTCGACAGCATCTACAGTGATCGAGATGTTATAGGGAGTAAATGATCCATACTCGGCACCAGGTTTATGCGCTCCCTCGGGGGTTGCGCCATTGAGGTTGACCGAGAGCAAATATCTATTTCCACCACGATGCTCTGCACCAGGGATCGTAAAGACTAAAGGCTGGCCAGGGCCGACCAAATTCTTCGCCGGATTTGCTTGATAAGGCGAGAGCGATGGCGTGGGTTGGATGGCATCAAGGGTTGCTGTGAGCTCATTGCCATCTTTGATTCGAGCTGCGAACTTCTCTACACAATCAAATGATGATGCATTGGCACACAACGGCAAGAATGTTCCGTAATAGAGGGAAGTGGCGTCATCGCAGAGCGGATCTTTCATATCGGTGCAGGTGCGCGTGCGGAATTGATTCCGCTCATTATTCGGGTAACGCGCAAACAACCCTGACTCCATAAAGGCGCCTTGCGGGGATTTGAACATCACGCCGGTGTTCACGCTCGAGGTTTCAGTCGGCGTCTTGACTAATTCATCTTCGAGCTCAGCGCCCACCGACCCACCAGCGCCGGGGGAGATCAGAGCGAGCGCGAGGAGGGCGACCAGGCTCGCCCGTATCGTCCAGGTAAACCCTCGCGGGGGGAGTGCGCCAGCCATAAAGGCGAGCATAAGTCAGGGGGTTGCCCGCTGTCTGTGCTGGCGGCTAGGGTGATTATTCGAACATTTGTTCGAATA
>CAZPIJ010000053.1:7489-8865 GCA_964586805.1 uncultured Bifidobacterium sp.
CCGGATATCAGGAGGCAGGATCGATGCGCGCGCGGTTTGTACATCTTCATTGTGCCAGCGGCTACTCCTTTAAATATGGGACCGCGCTGCCTGAAGCGCTCGTTGCTCGCGCAAGCGAACTAGAGATGCCAGCTCTTGCTCTCACCGATCGAGCCGAACTCGGTGGCCTTGCCGGTGCGATTCGATTTACCCAAGCATGCGTCAAAGAGAACATCACACCGATTCTTGGTAGCGATTTCTTGATTGCACCACCACTCACCATTCGTTCGCCACGCACAGCATCACCGGCATCGCCAGTAAAGGGCGGCGCAGAAGTCGAGAAGAGATATCCCCGCGCTACCGTTCTTGCTACTCCTGCTGGTTGGCGAAATTTCGTTCGTCTGATCTCAGCAACGGAAGAGGGCTTGCTCACCCGCGAGAACCTTTCTCGTTATGGCAAGGGATTGATTCTCTTGCTCGGCCCCGATTCTGATGTTGGTCGTCACATCGCTGCTAATCGCGCCGACTTAGCAGAGAAATCTTTTGATGAGTGGAGCGAATACTTTCCTCGTGATCTAATCACTATCGAAGTCGTCTCTCATCGCGTCCCAGGGGTAGCGCAATGGTCAACGCATCACGCTAGCAAGATGCTCCTCTTTGGACGGATGCTCAAATCTCCTGTCATTCTCAGCAATAAAGTTCGCATGCTCCACGCCAGCGATGCGCCAGTGGCTGATGTACTCGATGCGATTCGCAAGCTCGTTCCACTCTCACCACGACATACCGAGAACAAGACCAATCAGGCCTACTTAAAAAGTAGCGAAGAGATGTTCCAGATGGCCCGAGAGATTGCTGCGAGCGCTGGCGAAAAGAACGAATACGAATTACTCGCCACCACGCTCGAGTGGGCCTCGCGCTGCGAACTCTCACCAACGCGCGATATCGGCTTAGGAGGAATCCATCTTCCGGAACCACAGGTGGTCGGCCTCTCCTCGTATACCCAGATGTCGCAACATCTGAAGGCGCGGTGTGAGGTCCGATTGACCTCGCGATACTCTGGCGAGAGGTTGCGGGTTGCTACTGAACGATTGCATCAAGAGTTGCAGACCGTTAATTCATTAGGTTACGAGCCATATTTCCTCGCTGTCGCCGATATCGTCGATAGCGCTCGCCGCTCTGGAATTCGTGTTGCCGCTCGAGGTAGCGGGGCGGGTTCACTAATCTGCCACCTCCTTGGTATCTCAGGAGTCGATCCACTTGAACATGGATTACTCATGGAGCGGTTCTGTTCCACGCTCCGCACCGACTTGCCCGACATCGATATCGATGTCGAATCTGCCAGGCGACTAGAGATCTACGACCAAGTCTTTGCCCGCTATAACCCTGCTGGCTCATGG
>CAZPIJ010000054.1:0-8822 GCA_964586805.1 uncultured Bifidobacterium sp.
GCTACGGTCGTTCCGTAGCAGGAGGGTTATTGCGTAGGGCGTAATCTATCGCCCCTCGGCGACACGGGCGAAATCACTGGGGAGGGCCGTAGGCTCCCCCTGTGGAGATTCGCCAAATTTCGAGCGCGGAGCACCAGTCATTCCTTATATATAGGAGCGATCTCGACCCCTCCTTCCTCCAATCCCCCTCGTGGGGGCAGGTCAAGGCAGGAGCCTGGCGCGCGCATTCGATCGGATTCTTCGAAGGCGCCGACCATAGAGATCTCGTCGGAACAGCTCTGATACTTGCCCGCAAAGCGCCACGAATCAATAAGTACTTCTTCTACATTCCTGAAGGTCCCACGCTCGCTATCGATAGGTATGAATCCGCCCTCGATGCGCTCACTGCATACGGGAAGAGTTCAGGAGCTTTTGCGCTCCGAATTGGTCCGATGATTGTGCGTTCGCGATGGGAGGCAGATCTCATCAAAGGCGCTCTGGCTAATGAAGCGATTTCATCGCTCAATGAGATCACGCCATCCTTCGTCAATCCCGATGCCCGCAAACTTGAGGAGATACTCCTTGCAAAAGGATTTAGAGCAAGTGGCGATGACCCCGATGGGTTCGGAGCCGGACAACCGCGCTTTCTATATCAACTCCCGATTAAGGATAAGACGCGAGATCAAATTCTTTCGGGCTTTAACCAACTCTGGCGACGGAATATCAAGAAGAGCGAGAACGAGGGAGTTAAGGTACGAATCGGAAGTAGGAATGATTTAGGAGAATTTCATCGGGTCTACACAGAAACAGCAGCACGAGATAATTTCACCCCTCGTCCACTCTCATACTTCAACCAGATGTGGGATGCATTCAACAACGATGATGCCGAACCAGACCTTGCGCTATTCATCGCAGAGTGGCAAGGTCGCGTCGTCGCTGCCTCTATTTATATCGAACTTGGCTTTCACTCCTGGTATCTCTACGGCGCATCGAGCACCGAAGGGCGGGAAGCCAGACCTAGTAACGCACTCCAATGGGCGATGATGGAGCGGTCCATTGCAAAAGGTGCTCACCTGTACGATCTTCGAGGAATCACAGCCACGCTAGACAAGTCGAATCCTCATGCAGGACTGCTGCAGTTCAAGGTTGGAGTCGGTGGTCGCGCTGTTGAAGTGATGGGCGAGTGGGATTATTCGATAAATCCCTTGCTCTACCTAGCCTTTCGTGCATATCTGAATAGACGGTGAGAAGATATCGATATGACCGGCCTTAACCTCCATGTCGATGCCGAGCGATGGCGCCATCACATTTCGCACTTCGTAGCGCGACATAATCACGATCTCGTTCCTGTCATCAAAGGCAATGGATATGGCTTTGGTATACCCACACTTGCTCGTGAAGCCGCAAATTTTCAAGCAGAGTGTGTTGCTTGCTACAGCGCAGAAGAGGCGACAATCATTCGCTCACAATTTGACGGTGATGTCCTACTTCTTGCACCGAATGAGTCGCTCGATGAATCATGGGTGATTCACACCATCTCACCGATTAGCGCCACTTTTCAGGAGAGTCACCCTAAGAGATTCGTAATCGAACTACTCTCGCCCGTGAAAAGGCATGGTTATGAACCTGCTCTCATTCGATCAGCTCTTGAAGAGTATTCCGCTACTGGCACATGCGAAGGATTAGCGATTCATCTTCCCCTGGATCGAAAGGGTTCTGTAGTCGCGTGGATCAATAGCCAAATTTCTACATTGAATATCAGGCCCGTTGATTTCGCCAACTCCATCTGGCTTTCTCATGTTTCAGCAGAGGAGCTTCTTGAGTTAAAGAAGCGATGGCCAGAAATCCGATGGCGCGTGCGGGTGGGAACAGAGCTATGGCTAGGTGCCCGGACTTCGCTGACTGCAACTGCAACGGTCCTTGATCGACACCGAATCTCAGCTAAAGAACGGATCGGCTACCGACAGCGCCCAGCCAAACGAGGATGGCTACTCATTGCTGCTGGTGGCACTTCGCAAGGTATTGGCCTTGAAGTGCCATCCAACGGGTTCGCTTCAATTGTAAAGTCGCTACTCCGTTTTCTCGGGTGGAACCCTAGTCCGTATAGCTGGAATGGTCGTGCGCTCTCATTTGCCGAGGCGCCCCACATGCATAACTCGCTATTGATAGTTCGCTCTGAAGCTGCCCCCGAAATTGGCGAGGAAATAGGGCTAAATGTTCGTTTTACTACGACGACTTTTCATGAGGTCATTTTCGAGTAGATATACCGCATATCCTGTCAACACCAGCAGCGAGCCAATTCGAATCAACGAGATCAATAAATATGAATTGGTGGTGATACCGCCACTCTCCTCAAGAATAGTGAGCAGGTACCGCCATATTCCGAACTGATAGAGCAACTCTCCGCCTTGCCACAGTGCAAAAAGTAAATAGAAAAGTTTGGTCCTTGGAAAGTACAGAAGAGCTGCCACGCTCAGCCAGAGCACATACTGTGGTGAATAGACCTTGTTGAGGGTAAAGAAGATGGCAGAAACCAGAAAGATACTGCCAAAAAGCTGATCACGATATCGACTATAAATAACAAGGGCCAATGCTAGGACTAATGGTGTGATCAATTCATTGAGATGAGTTATCCATGAACCACGAAGAGAGATCAAATACCAAATAGAACCAAAATCGACGCCTCGTTGATAGTTGAATAGATAAAACTTCGCCCAACCTTCAAAATTTGCCACTAGGAAAGGGAGGTTGACCAGAAGAGAGGTCACTGACAATCCCTTGATAAATGCATTCCTATTCACTCTCTCTCCGCGCAAATAAAGGAGAATGGGGAGTGCGAATATCACAGGAAAGAATTTCAAGAAGATACTTATTGATAGCAAAGTTCCCGAAAGCACATATCGTCTTCGCTCAAGAAAATATAGCGAGAGCAAGAACGGTGCGATTGCCCAAATATCCCAATTGATAAAGAGTGCAGCGATAACAGCAGGAGATAGGGCAAAAAGTAGTGCTCGGGTCCATTCGCGCCTGGCTAGAAGATAATTAGCGAGAAAATAGAGGAGCGATAGCGCCATAACATTGAGTTGAAAGAAACGGAGCAGTCCGGTTGAACCATTCGGGGTAATGAGAGAAATCAACCAAATGCCAAGACCAGTGAGGATCGGATATTCCAGTGAATCAACGCCACTGCCATAGGGCCAGAGATCAGATGCGAATCTGCGCGCCTCGTAGAGCGCAGTGATATCGGAGTAGCATCCTTGTAGATAGACATCTGGAGAGATCCATCCCCCAGGGATACAACGAGCGAATTTCAAGTATGCCAAGAGGCAAGAAAGTAGTGTTAGTGCAAACGCGCTCAGTACGACTGAACGAGCGCGCATCAATTGCCAGACTGGGTTGATGTTGCCGAAGAGGATGTTGTCGGAACTGGTGATGGTGAGGCCGGTGCGCTCGGGACGAATACGGAACCACCACTTGGCGGTACTACTACATCATCAAAACCTGGTGGCTTGGGAATCAGTGAATAGATTGATCCATCAGCCAGCGCATCTTCACCGATGAAGACCGGATCAGCAAACTTCTCGACTGGCTCACCTTCGAGTGCACCCTTCATAAACTCGGTCCAGATTCGTGCAGGGAACGAACCACCAGTGAGCGTGCGCATGCCGCCGATCCCGCGCAATGATTCTGTTGCATCATCGCGATAAAAAGCCACCGATGCGGCAATCTGCGGGGTGTAACCATTCCACCACGCGGAACTATTCTCTTGGCTGGTACCGGTCTTACCCGCCGCCGGCCTACCCAATTTCTTTGCCGCGGTTCCGGAACCAAATTTCACAACGCTTTCTAGCGCGTAATTGAGATCAGCCATCACTTCTTTCGAAAACACTTCCTGTCCTTGCGGATTTGCTTTGTATAACAAGCCACCATTTCGATTGACGACTTCTAGAACTATGAATGGCTTGGCATACACCCCTTGAGCAGCGAAGGTTGCATAAGAGTTAGCAACATCAAGTACATGTGGGCTAGCAACGCCAAGGACCACCGACGGTGTCGGCACCATCTCGACCTCATCTGGAATCCCTGCTCGACGAGCTGCATCAATAACCTTGGCCGGTCCGACCGCAATTCCCAGCGGCACATACACAGTATTTACAGATTTCTCAGTCGCCTCTAGCAGTGTGAGATTATCAAATGATTTCTTGCCGTAATTTGCGACTTCATAAGGTTTGCCGTTGTCATCAAATGTTTGTGGTGATCTTCCATCCCACACCGTGTCGATAGAGATTCCTGCCTCTAGTGCAGCGATCAGTGCAAAGGGTTTGAAACTCGAACCCGCTTGGGTGATTCCTTGAGTTGCATTATTCAATTGTCGCTCGACATAATCTGGCCCGCCGTACATTGCCAAAATTGCACCTGTGCCCGGACGAACTGCCGCTAAACCGATGTGTAAGTCATCCGGTGCCTTTTTTGGAGCCTCTTTCTCGACAGCCAAAACGGCAGATTCTTGCGCCTTCTTGTTGAGAGTGGTCATGACTTTCAAGCCACCGACCATCAATTTCTCATCAGAGAACCCTAATTTATTCAATTCCTTCTGTACCGCTGCTACTAAATAACCCTTTGGCCCTGCCAGGATTCCACTCTTAGATCGTGACTTCACAGATGGCATCTCAAGGTTTGACAGGATCTTCTGATCTGCCCATCCTGCGCTCACCATGCCGCGCAATGTATAGCGATAGCGCGCAGCTAATCGCTCTGCATTGCCCTCTCGCAGACCCGGATCGTAGTAGCCGGGTGAACGGAGTACCGAAGCCAAGACAGCAGACTGTCGAAGACTCAAATCCCGAACGCTCTTACCAAAATAGAGTTGTGCTGCAGTTTCGACACCATATGCTCCACGACCAAAATAGATTGTGTTGAGGTAACTCTCGAGAATTTCATCTTTAGTCATCGTATTCTCGAGTTTGATTGCGATAATCAACTCGCGAATCTTTCGTTTGATAGTTTGATCTGGAGTCAAGAAAGCGGTCTTCGCATATTGCTGAGTGATGGTGGACCCACCTTGGACCGCACCGCCGCGAGCCATATTAAAGAGTGCCCGGATGATGCCAGTCGGGCTAATCGCGTGTTCACTGTAGAAATTACGGTTCTCCGCAGCGAGCACCGCATGGCGCAAATCAAGCGGGATTTTCCCGAGTGGAACGCTCGTGCGATTTTGCGCTCCGATTCGGGCGAATTCACTTCCATCGTCGTAGGTGAGGATGGTGGCTTGGCTAGTGACATAGGCATTTGGGTCAGGAATCTGCACAGTGAAATAGGCAAATGCAAGCAAGACCGAACCCGAGAAGAACCCAAGGCCGCCAAGGAACATCGCCCAGCGAAGAGCTAATCGCTTTCGCGATACTCGCCGTCCAGATCGAGGCTTTGCCATAAGAGAAGGTTACTAATTATTTAGCGAAATCTTCATCCTCAAGGGTGCGCACCTTGCGGGGTGGTTTTCGAGTTCGGCCATCCCCGAGCAAATAAGAGGTATGCAGATGATTCCAACGGCACCTTTGGCAGATTTCGACCACATAGACCCGAAACTCGCCATGCTCATTCTCAAGTTCCTCTAATTCTTGACTCGATTTCAACCGACCTGAATATTGACCAAGTTCATCGCCAAAGATGTAGTTGAGTTCGACTAATTTCTCTCGGCGGCACAATGGACAATCACGATCACTTTCTTCGCCATGAAATTTGGCAGCCTTGAAAAGATAAGGGTCCGCATCGGTTGGATCACTGGTGGTTCCGTGGAAGGCGTTCTTGAGAAAATTGAAGATAGTCGCACGCTTTTGTAATGAATAGTCGATTATTGCCCGTTGCGACCACATGAGATAAGGGTAAACCGAAAAAACGCTCTAGGCTCTCCCATGTGAAAGCCTCATCTAGGTGGTCCTCTCGTCCGAGCTGGTTCCCTGAGTTCGGCAGGTTCTGGAGATTGATTGCAATTCGCTGGACCGGGCAAGCTACTGATGGGCTCTACCAGAGTGCGCTCGCTGCATTCTTGCTCTTCTCACCCGAGCGAGCTGCTAGTGCACAAGCTGCTGCCGTGGCTTTTGCCGTCGTCTTGCTCCCATATTCACTGGTGGGACCCGTAGTCGGCACGATATTGGATAAGTACTCGCGCCGGCAGATTCTCTTTTATGCAAATAATCTTCGTGGGCTCACGCTGTTATTCGTTGCGTGCGTCCTGCTCTTTGGCAATACCGGAGCCTTACTCACACTTACTGTTCTCATCTCATTTGGTATCAACCGTTTAATTCTTGCAGGCTTATCTGCAGCCACCCCTCGATTGGTATCTAGTGAAAATCTCATCAGCGCCAATGCATTGAGTGTCACAGGTGGCACGATTGCAATAGTCCTTGGTGGTGGGTTGGGTATCGGACTTCGTAAGGTATTTAATACCTTCTCTGGCACCGATCAATCAGATTCTCTCTTGGTACTTGTTGCAGCATTTGGCTATCTGATAGCGGCACTGCTAGCACTTCGTGTAGCAAAAGATGAGTTTGGTCCAGAGCCACATAACACCGCTCCGGCCTGGTACGAAGGATTTCGCGAGATGCGCGAAGGGTTTCGGTATCTTGTTGAGCGAAAGAGTAGTTTTCTCGCCATCATCGTGGTCGCTGTTCAGCGAGGTGGATTAACAGCTCTTACCCTCATGGCCCTGATCCTGCAACGAAACACCTTCAATGATGCAAATGATCCCGATGCGGGTTTAAGTGGATTTGCACTCGCGCTGGTCCTCTCAGGTATCGGCATCATGTTAGGTGCAATCATCACTCCGGCTGCTACAAGAATTTTTGACCGATATCTATGGAGCAGGGGTGCGATGTGCGTCGCAGCCATCATGCCGATCATCTTTGCACTCACGCTCAACGAGTTCACTCTGATCTTGATGGGATTCTTTACCGGAATGGCTGGGCAAGCGGTGAAAGTCACCAACGATGCAATCGTCCAGCAGAGGACAAGTGACATCTTTCGCGGCCGGGTCTTTGCTGTCTACGATGTCGTAGTCAATGCAGCAATCGTCTCGGGAGCGCTGATTTGTTCGCTTTTCCTCCCTGCTAGCGGGCTAACCCGAGTGGTTCCACTTGGCATTGCCGCCGCTTATCTATTTGCCGCTTTGGTACTTATGAATCGGCGATACTTCAAGTAGTCTGCTGGGATGAACCTCAAGCGAAAAATTACATTTGGCTCACTTACGAGCCTGTCATTGATATTTTCACTACTTCTTTTTAGCGGTTCTGCGCGGGCAGAAGTTACTCCAGAAGATGCTGCTTATGCAAAATCAGTCGGTGAGATCACCCAGAAGTTCACTGCTGCTCTGAGCTCCTGGGGGGTTGTCTACCAATCCGCGCCTACTAACTTCAATTCTCCCAAGTACAAGAGTTGGATGAAGAAAGCGGCGGCATCAGATAACAAAGTTAAGGCCGTGTTAGCAGATTTCTCAAAACTCAAGGTGACTGATGGCTACGCTGCTTCAGATAAGACGATGCGTGAATTCATAAAATCGTATCGTTCTGCGATTAATCTTTTTTCGCCTGCAATCAAAAAGAACGATGCAAAGTTGATGAAGAAGGCGAACGATTCCATAATGAAAGCTACTGCACTATTTAGCGCATGGAGTAATGAATTTGCAGCCGATTCGACAGCGCTAACTCAATGAGAGTGGCCGGATAAGTCCGCTGCTTTCCAATTCCTCCCAGACTGATTCATCAATCTCGGTATCAAAGTCTCTGATATTTGCCTGCAGCTCAGTGGTATTCCGCGATCCAGTGAGCACAGTGGTAACTGCGGGATGACGGAGTGGGAATTGGATTGCCGCTGCAGTCAGAGAGACCCCACGCGCTGCGAGGAAGGCCTTGATCTCTAGTGCGCGATCAAGAAGCGCCGCGCTCACTGGCTCATAATTGAAAGCTGCTCCTTTGACTGGATTAGCAAGCACCCCAGAGTTGTAAACGCCACCAATAATCATGGCTACCTGTTTCTTCAAGGCAAGCGGGAAGAGTTCATCTTGCGCCTCTTGATCAAGCAGTGTGTACCGCCCGGCAATCAATGCGCAATCCAAATCAGTCTCTTGCATCACTTTGATCGATGGCGCGCAAAGGTTTAGCCCCATTCCTACTGCCTTGATAATTCCTTGTGAGCGATAGTCATCGAGCACGGGATACGCCTCACCGATCGCCTGTGCCAGGTGATTTTCGCAATCGTGCATGAGCACGATATCCACTGAATCCAGGCCCAGTCGTTCGAGGCTCTCTTCAATCGAGCGCTTGATGCCATCGGCGCTCCAGTCGTACACGCACTCGCGAGAGAAATCAGAATCTTTAAATTGATGTGTCTCCGCCGATTCTTTCGGAGTCTCCAACTTATTCAAAACACGACCAACTTTAGTCGAGATCACAAAAGGCTTTTTTGTCGCGCTCAAGACTCGACCAAGACGAACCTCTGCTTTTCCATACCCATAAAGCGGCGCGGTGTCGTAATAATTGATTCCGGCATCGAGAGCACTCTCGATCAGTTGATCGCTATCTCGCTCTGCTATCGAATTAAACATTCCACCCAGTGGAGCGGTGCCCAGACTTAACCGGGTGACCTCGAGTGGAACTCGCTTGAAGGAGATTTTTTCGTTATGGCGTGCCATACCCACATCGTATAGGATTTTTTCGATGAATCGAAAGGGTCCCATGACAAAAATTACCGGCTTTCAAATCTCCGACATCAGGTTCCCGACATCAAAATCCCTGGATGGTTCAGATGCGATGAATAAGGACCCGGATTACTCCGCTGCTTATCTAATT
>CAZPIJ010000055.1:0-8791 GCA_964586805.1 uncultured Bifidobacterium sp.
AGTCATACAAGTGGAAGGTTGTAACCGCCTTCGCTGTAGCGACTCTCGTTCTTGCAGGCTGCTCGTCCTCATCGGACACAGCGTCAGAAGAGACCGCAACAGAAGAGACGACTGAAGAGGCAGCTCCTGCTGCTACCGGTCCTCTCAAGATCGGTTCACTACTTCCTGAAACAGGTAACCTCGCATTCCTCGGGCCACCAGAGTTCGCAGGTGTTGACCTCGCTGTTAAGGAGATCAACGATGCAGGTGGAGTTCTTGGTCAACCAGTCGAGCACATCCGTGGCGACTCTGGAGATACCAGCACCGATATCGCACAACAGACTGCTGATTCACATATCGCAGCAGGCGTTGGCGCAATCGTCGGAGCAGCGTCTTCAGGTGTATCGCTCACCGTTATCGACAAGATCACTGGCGCTGGAATCGTTCACTTCTCACCAGCAAACACCTCGCCAGATCTCACCACCTATGCAGACAATGGTCTCTACTTCCGAACCGCTCCACCAGACACCTTCCAGGGTGCAGTTCTTGGCCAATTGATGGCGAAGAATGGTGCGACTAATGCAGTCTTCATGAACCTTGATGACGCATACGGAAACGGACTTGCTAAGTATGGAATCGCTGCTTTCTCGGGAACTTCAACCCAGGTTGTATACAACCCACAGGCTGCTGAGTTCTCCGCTGATGTCGCCAAGGCAAAGGCTGCAAAGCCAGATGCCATCGCGCTCATTGGATTCGATGAGACCACAAAGGTCCTTACCGAATTGATCAAGCAGGGTATTGGTCCAAACAAGGTAAAGACCTACCTTGTCGATGGAAACCTATCCAGCCAGGCTTACAAGGACCTACCAAAGAACATCATGAAGGGCGTCAAGGCGACTCTTCCAGGTGTTCTCACCAGCGATGCACTCAAGGCAAAGCTCCTCGAAGTTGATCCTAAGTTGACCGACTTCTCCTATGCTCCTGAGTCCTACGACGCGGTCATCTTGATCGCACTTGCTGCAGAGCAAGGCAAGGCAACTGATGGCAAGACCATCGGGGCTAACTTGCAGTCGGTCTCCTCAGGTGGCACCAAGTGCACCACCTTCAAAGAGTGCAAAGATTTGATCGCAGCCGGCACCGATATCGATTATGACGGTGTCTCTGGTCCAATTGAATTCGATGCCAATGGCGACCCATCAGTGGCCACCATGGGTGTTTACGAATACACCGCAAACGACAAGTTTGCACCAGCAGCTGATCAATTCATCACCGGCGCGGTTCCTGCACAGCAGTAATCGAGTCCGCTAGATAACTAGTTAGGGCCGGCCTCGAAAGAGGCCGGCCCTAATTCTTTTCTCACCATTAATTATTTTTTGCCAGCGTTCCTAGGTAGAGCTCAATGACCTTCGGATCATTAGCTAGTGAGCGGCCAGTTCCGGTGTATGCATTCCGTCCCTGATCCAGAACATAACCACGATCCACAATCTGCAGACAGCGGCGGGCGTTCTGCTCGACCATAATCACCGTAACGCCAGTCTTATTGATCTCGCGGACTCGGACGAAGACTTCATCTTGAAGAGCAGGAGAGAGTCCGGCGCTGGGTTCATCAAGGAGCAAAACACTAGGCGCCATCATGAGAGCGCGACCCATGGCAACCATTTGCCGTTCGCCTCCTGAGAGCGAGCCGGCGCGCTGCTTTCGTCGCGCTCCCAGAGTAGGAAAGAGCGTAGTGACGAAATCGAATCGATCAGAGAAACTCTCAGGGCGCTGATATGCGCCCATTTGAAGGTTCTCTTCGATAGTGAGCGAGGGGAATACATTGTTGGTTTGTGGGACAAAACCGATACCGGCGCGGACTAATTGATCGGCGCGTTGATTGGTGACATCTTCACCTTTGAGTCTGACGATGCCATCACGGACTTTGACAAGACCGAAGAGTGATTTGAGTAAAGTCGATTTACCGGCACCATTGGGGCCGATAATGCCAACGAGCTCACCTTGATGAGCGTAGAGATCGCAACCATTGAGGATGTTCACTCCAGGAAGGTAGCCAGCGATGATTCCGGCTGCTTCAACAAGTGGCGTACCAGTGCTTTCGAGTGAGCTCATCTAGTTACCGCCCCTCGTCGAGGGAGAGGTCATGATGGGCGCCAAGGTAGGCATCAATGACAGCCTGGTTACTCATGACGGTATCAGGAGTGCCTTCGGCGACGATTTTGCCTTCAGCCATCACGATTACCCAATCGCTGATATCTCGGACCATATCCATGTCATGTTCTACGAAGAGCACCGTCATTCCTTCGTCACGAAGATCTTTGATATGACCAAGTAGAGATTGCTTCAGCGCAGGATTTACCCCTGCCATGGGTTCATCGAGCATCACGATTTCTGGCTTGACCATCAATGCCCGGGCCATCTCGAGGAGTTTTCGTTGCCCACCCGAGAGCGCAGCTGCAAAGTCGCCCTTCTTATCAATCAACTTGAATCGGGTGAGTAGCTCCTCAGCTTGTGCGGTGATTGCGTTCTCTTGCTTTCGCCAGATCGCAGGGAAGAGGCCGCGGATAAAGGATTCACCTCGCTGATTGGTTGCAGCCAATCGCATGTTGTCGAGAACTGATAATCGATAGAGAGCCTTGGTGAGTTGGAAGGTGCGGACCATACCCTTGCGAGCGACTCTGTGGGGGGCAACTCCTGAGATTGGC
The DNA here is from genome assembly GCA_964586805.1 of uncultured Bifidobacterium sp. Classification (GTDB taxonomy): domain Bacteria; phylum Actinomycetota; class Actinomycetes; order Nanopelagicales; family Nanopelagicaceae; genus IMCC26077. Next base: position 2,682 of record CAZPIJ010000055.1, read on the forward strand.
TCGCCGTTGAGAGTCCAATTTCCCTCATCCACTGCATCAAAACCGGTGAGCAGATTGAAGAAGGTGGTCTTTCCGGCACCGTTGGGGCCAATCAACGCTGTGATAGAACCGCGTTGGATTTCAACGCGGTTCACATTGACTGCTGTGAGTCCACCGAATCGGCGGACGACATTCTCTGCAACGATGATGGGATCAGGCTTTGCTACTCCAGGGGTCGCGGAGATCGAGGCAAATGCAGCGAGCGCTTTCGCCTTATACTCACTGGACTTAGGCGCGTGCATCGAGTGCCAACTCCTTTCGATCTCCAAAGATTCCCTGCGGCCGGAAAATCATCAAGAGCATGAGACCTAGTCCCACGAGCATGAACCGAATCTGGCCCACTTGATTGACTCCGATTAGCCACTCTGGGATGTACCCCGCAGAGACCGCTTGCCGGAGCATCTGTTCGACGAAGACGAGCAGGAACCAGAAGATGATTGCGCCAGCAACGGGGGCCATAACGCGAGCTGCACCACCCAAAATCAAGACCGTGTAGGCAAAGAAAGTAAGCGCTGTTCCGTAATTATCTGGCTGGACTGATTGCCGGGAGAGCGCGTATACGAAGCCAGCAATCGATCCAATCACGCCACCTGCAATGAGCGATTGGATCTTGTAAAGATAGACATTCTTTCCCAACGAACGGACCGCATCTTCGTCCTCGCGGATCGCCTTGAGCAATCGTCCCCATGGTGAATTGACCAAGAGCCACATGAGAAGCAAGATCACCGCAACGATCACCCAACCCACGACAACCACCCAGAGATCATTAGGTGTGAAGCGCAGGAATGGGAGGTCAAGACCTGAAGTGAACGGGTTCAGGTCAAAGAATTCTTTTCCGAATTTTCCGGTGATTCCATCGGAGCCGCCAAGGGTCTCGTTGTAGGTTGCCGAGCGAGCAATCTGACGGATTATCTCGCCTGCTGCGATAGTAACAATCGCTAGATAGTCAGCGCGCAATCTCAAGGTTGGGATTCCCAGCAATAGTGCCAGGATGATCGAGTTCCCGATTCCGATGAGTAGTGCGATCCAGAGCGAGATGTTGTAAGAGACCACCGCCACCGCAACGCTATATGCGCCCACAGCTAAGAAGCCGGCCTGACCAAAGTTCAAAAGTCCGGTGTAACCAAAATGCATGTTCAAGCCAATTGCCGCCAGAGCGAAGATGATGGTGTTGACGCCAATCGCTGCGCTCAGGGACTGCTGCGTGATGAAGAGAAAATCCATTATCCGATCCTGCCCTTCTTGCCCAGGATCCCTTGTGGTCGAACCAAGAGAATGAGAATCAAAATAAAGAGCGCACCCACATATTTAAGTTCGGTAGGAATAAAGAGTGTGGATAGTTGGATAGAGACTCCGATAACCAACGAGCCCACGAGTGCGCCGTTTATCGTGCCCAATCCACCAAGGGTCACTGCGGCGAAGATCAGCAGGAGTAGGTCTTGCCCGAGCACGAAGCTCACTCCCTGATTGACGGTGACCATAATCCCGGCATAACCGGCAAGGGTTGCACCGAGAATCCACACAGCGCGAATGACTCGCTCGACCTCGATTCCCGATGAGGAGGCCAACGCCGGGTTATCGGAGACTGCGCGACTAGCTTTGCCCATATGGCTGCGGGAGAGCCAGAGAGTTGCCGCGACCAGCATTGCCAGTCCGATACCTGAGGTGAGAATCGATTTCGGTGTGATCGAGACCAACCCCAGAGATAAACCCGGCTGTCCGGCGTACTCCGGCAATTGTCGCGTGTCGCCACCAAAGATGAACAGGAAGAAGTAGCGGATCAGAATGGCAAGTCCGATCGAGACGATCAGCGCTGCAATCAATCCAGTGCCACGGCGGCGAAGTGGCCCCCAGAGCAATTTGTCTTGGAGATAACCACCGATGAAGGCAGAGAGTAGGACGGCGATGGGGATGGCAAGAATCACCTTGAGGCCAACGATTGCGCTGAGGTAATAGGTGAGTAGGCCACCAAGAGTCAGCAGCTCGCCATGTGCGAAGTTCGTCAGTCCGGTGGTGCCGAAGACAAGGTTTAATCCCAGTGCAGCCAATGCAATCACCAGCGCGAGAATCAAACCATCAGCAAGTAGTTGAGCGCTCCGCTCCAGATTGGTGGCTTTCTCCACTCCTGGCCCAATCGGGAAGAGAAGAGTGACATCGAATCCCAATTGAATGACATTGGCTTTCAGGGTCGCTTTGGTTGGGTCAGTCAGAGCCTGACCTGATGGCAATTGCTCTTGGTTGATTGTCACCTCATAGACCGCAGCGACTGGCACTTCAATCTTCCACTTTCCCGCTGCATCACTGACCGATTCTCCGGAGAATCCATTCGGTCCCTTCGCAGAGATGGTGACGCCAGCAATTGGCTCCTTCTGGGCGTCTACTAAAGAGCCCTGTATATAAGTAGGTGTTGCCGCTGAAGCAGAGCCTGCAAAGCCAAGTATCGCCCCAGCGATCGCAACGAAAGTCATCGCGATACCTGCAAAGACGATGCGCCCGGATCGCGGCGAAATCTGTGAGGTGCGCATGAACAGGCTCCGGTTCTGGGTGAGGGGTCCGAGCAATCTGGTCGGTAGCGTACCCAGGGCAGGATGAAATTACGAGAACGAGAGAGTTAGCTCTCCCCAGTTTAAGTCAGGGTGGAGTCAGGGTTCAGTCAGAGAGTATGAGGCAGGTAATCCGAGCGGTGCAGGTCCGTCGCCCTTGCTCATCGGTGATCTCTACTGCGTAGCAGGCCAAGGTTCGCCCGAGCGAGATCGCGGTTGCGACCCCCGTGACGAAACCAGACTTCGCGGCTCGATGGTGGGTGGCATTGATATCCACGCCCACGATTCGCCGATGTAACCCAGCATGCAGGTGAGCGCCGATAGAGCCAAGACTCTCGGCCAGAACTACATTCGCCCCACCATGGAGAAGCCCAAAAGGTTGCGTGTTGCCTGCAACCGGCATTCGACCCACCAATCGTTCTGGTGAAGCCTCAAGTATCTCAATTCCCATTTTTTCATCGAGGGCTCCACGACCGCGCTCGTTTAATTGCGCAAGATCATCCGCACTGAAACTCACGGGATAAGCATATCCCTGGCTGGCAGGGATAGCGCTGAGAGCGCGAGTATTTAGCAGGGTCGAGGTCCTACTCTTCTCATATGGCTCAAACTTCTGCGATCTCATCTCAGAGTAGAACGGGCCGTGAACGCCGACTCCTTTTACTCGATGGTCATTCCCTGGCATACCGGGCTTTTCACGCGCTTCCTGTAGAAAATTTTACGACATCGAGCGGACAGCCCACGAATGCGCTCTATGGATTTACATCGATGGTGTTAAACCTGCTTCGCGATGTCAATCCCACACATGTTGCCGTCGCATTCGATGTCTCTCGACGGACCTTTCGTACGGATCGTTTTCCTGAATACAAAGCGACCAGAGCGAAGACTCCGGATGAGTTTCGTAGCCAAATGGAGCTACTGCGAGAAATCATTCAGGCTCTGGGCATCATCCATGTAGAACGAGAGGGGTACGAGGCAGATGATGTCATCGCAACACTGGCTCGTGAGGCAGAACGATCGGGATTTCATGTCGATATCTGTTCCGGAGATCGCGATTGTTTCCAACTTGTCACCGATGACATCACGGTCTTGTATCCAAAGAAGGGCGTCAGCGAACTGGCAAACATGACACCGGATGCAGTACGCGAGAAATACGGATTGACACCAGAGCAATATCCTGACTTTGCCGCCTTGCGTGGCGATCCAAGTGACAACTTGCCCTCGATTCCAGGAGTTGGTGAGAAGACCGCGACAAAGTGGATTAGCGATTATGGCTCGCTCTCGGGCTTGATTGCCAAGGTCGATCAAGTTCCAGGAAAGGCAGGACAGGCCCTTCGCGAACACATTCCTCAAGTAATCTTGAACCGACAACTCACGCAATTGGATAGTCAGGTACCGCTCTCGGTTAGCCCGGATGATCTCATTCGAGGGGCAATAGATCTCCCTCGGGTCATTGAACTATTCGATCTACTCGAATTCCGCTCGCTACGAAGTCGATTGCCACAGACGCCTGCACTAGAGGCTTCGAGTGAGATGAAGCCGGTGAGCACACCCGAAAAGCAACGGGTGTTATCAGGCTCACTGGAAGAGCTAAACGAGACGGAGATAGTGGCAATCACATACGAACGCGAGCTCACTTGGGTGGCATTTGCACAAGGTGAACTTGCTTTCTCCACCTCTTTTGACACGGCAGCACCATGGTTACGCAGATCGAGTGCGCCCAAAGTCTTTTTCGATGGTAAGAATTTACTTAAGCGTGTAGGCGGCGAAGTGGTGAACATCGAAGCAGACCTTGCATTGATGGCCTACCTTTTGAATCCAGGTGCGCGCGCACCAGAGATCAATGAGGTGTACTCCCGATATCTCTCCAAAAGTCAACATGAGGTAGTGGATGGCATCAACAATCAGCATGAGAGATCAGAGGAGAGCGCACTGCAGCTCGACTTCGAGCGATCAACAGAGGCGACCGAAAAATTTTTGGCCGAACGCGCTACGCAGTGTCTAGAACTGCTGCCCATACTCAAAGCAAAGTGTTCATCGGCCGAGCTCGATGAGGTGCTACAGAAGATTGAACTACCCACGCTCTCGCTGCTTGCCCGAATGGAAGCGCTGGGAATCGCGATTGATAGCGAGAAGGCGGCGACCTTAGAGTCCTATTTCGAAGGCGAAGCTAGCCAAGCGGCGCACGAAGCTTTCGCGGCGGTCGGACATGAGTTTAATCTGGCCTCACCCAAACAGTTGCAAGAAGTGCTTTTTACCGAACTGCAGCTGCCGAAGACCAAGAAAATCAAGACTGGCTACACCACAGACGCTGACGCGCTCAATTGGTTGATGGAGAAAACCAACCATCCAGTGCTTGCCGCAATATTGCGTTCAAGAGATGTCACGAAATTGAAGAGCGTCGTCGAAGGATTACGACGAGCAGTCGAATTAGATGGTCGAATCCATACCACCTTTCAACAGATGGTAACTGCCACGGGTCGACTCTCCTCAACTGATCCAAATCTACAGAACATTCCCATTCGCACCGACGAAGGGCGCCGGATTCGAGATTTGTTTATTCCCGGGCCTGGCTTCGTCTCCTTGATGACGGCAGATTACAGTCAGATCGAGTTGCGAATCATGGCGCATTTATCTGGGGATCAAGCGCTGCTAAAGGCATTCGCACAAGGCGAAGACTTACATACCAGCGTTGGTGCAGAAGTTTTTGGCGTCACACCCGGTGAAGTGGATGCCGAAATGCGTAGAACTGTTAAAGCGATGTCCTATGGATTGGCTTATGGGTTATCAGCATTCGGTCTGAGTCAGCAATTGGATATCAGTCCAGCAGAGGCGCAAGCTCTGATGGATAAGTACTTCATGCGATTTGGCGGTATCCGAGATTATCTAGAGTCTGTAGTTGCAAAGGCCCGCAAAGATGGTTTTACAGTGACAATCCTTGGTAGAAAGCGATTTTTGCCCGACCTCAATAGTGATAATCGAATGCGCCGTGAAATGGCGGAGCGAATGGCATTGAATGCACCCATCCAAGGCAGTGCCGCGGACATCATGAAGATCGCGATGCTTGCCGTTGATAGGCAATTGCGCGCACAACAGTTGCAATCGCGAATTCTGCTTCAGGTACATGATGAGTTAGTCCTAGAAATCGCAGCCGGCGAAGAGGAGCAAGTAGCCGAACTCATCCGCATCCAGATGGGTGGCGCCTTTCCACTGACAGTCCCATTGACGGTGAATATTGGGGTCGGTCCATCCTGGGATCAGGCGGCCCACTAATCTCCGGCCAAATTGACCCCGCTACCTGACCCCGCGTAGCCTTCGGGGGTTCTGAGGCATTCCGCGCAGAATGCGGTTGGCTGGCCAAGTGATTGAGCGAGCAGATCGGCCCTACTATCCACTACCTACGGAGCATCTTGAGTATCGCAGTAAACGACATCGGAACCGCGGCTGATTTCCTCGCCGCCATCGAAGGAACAATCAAGAATTTTAATGACGGAGATCTCGTCGAAGGAATAATCGTCCAAGTAGACCGTG
>CAZPIJ010000056.1:0-2746 GCA_964586805.1 uncultured Bifidobacterium sp.
TACACCCCAACACAAATCTCTGCCGGTTCCCAGCCGGATTGGTACATGGGTTGGCTCGACGGGCTCGTGCGGATGTCACCTCCGCTAGAGACGCATGCCTTTGGTTACACGATCTCATGGAACATTCTTCTCCCTGGATTGATTCTCCCGGGAATTATCTTCACTGGAATGGCTCTCTATCCATTTATCGAGGCATGGGCTACCGGGGATAAGCGCGAACATCACCTCCTTGATCGCCCTCGAAATGCCCCTACCCGGACAGCAATCGGAGCCATGTCGCTCACTTTCATGGTTGTTGCACTCATCAATGGTGGAAACGACTTGATTGCAACCCACTTCCATCTGAGCATCAACCAAATTATGTGGGGAACCCGAATCAGCATCATTCTGTTGCCACCACTTGCCTACATCATCACCAAGCGAATCTGCCTCTCACTGCAGCGATACGATCGCGAGCTTGTCCTTCATGGACGCGAGACCGGACGACTTGTGATGTTGCCTCATGGTGAATACATCGAAGTCCACGAGCCCATCTCCCCCGAGAAGGCCTACCTGCTCACGCAACATGAGCAACGGGTCCCGCTTGAAGCGCCTCAAGCCGATAACAATGGGGTCGCACCTCGAGGTGGAATTAAGTCAAGAATTCGTACGCGACTGAGCAAAGCTATGTTGGGCGAACAAATTGCCAAGCCAACTCCCGAGGATGTCAAAGCTCTCGAAGGCGGGCATCACTAACTCTTTGGCTAGATGACTAGTTGGTTAGATGACTAACCGGTAAGTGATTTACTGGCGTTCGTACTGCATAGACCAGCCCATGACAGAAATCATGAGCGCCGCCGCACCGATCAGCGTCATCCACCAACCGAGAATCAATCCCAACCCAGTGATAGTGGCAAAAAGCGCAACGACAAATGGCCACCATGAGTGTGGACTGAAGAATCCCTGCTCTCCTGCACGATCGGCAATTTCACCTTCAAGATTGTCTTCAGGCAATGTTGCCCCCAGGCGGCGGTCGGTGAACCAAAAATAGAACGCAATCAGAGCCGCAAGGCAGGTACTTAAAATCAGCGCAACAATTCCGACAACCTCCTTTGCCCACAATCCGTACACCAGAGTGGTAACTCCATAAAAGAGCGCGATTCCAGCAAATAGCCGCCATCCGAATTTCATATCTTCGCCTCCAGGGCTATCTCTTGTCGGCTACTTCGGGATGATTCAAATCAAAGGCTGGTCGTTCGCTACGAATCCGCGGAATCGAAGTGAAGTTGTGTCGCGGAGGCGGGCAACTCGTCGCCCACTCTAGCGAACCACCATAACCCCACGGGTCATCGCTTGTCACCCTCGGTGAATTGCGTGTAATCCAGATATTGAGCAGGAACGGGATCGTCGAGAAGGCGAGCAAGAAGGCGCCGACAGTCGAGATCATATTCATTCCCGTGAATCCATCACTGGCTAGGTAATCAGCGTAGCGACGAGGCATGCCGACGATTCCGAGCCAATGTTGAATTAAGAAAGTCATGTGGAAGCCAATGAGCACAGTCCAGAAATGAATCTTGCCCAATGTTTCGTTGAGCATCCTGCCAGTGAACTTCGGCCACCAGAAATAGAAACCGCCGAACATCGCAAAGACCACGGTTCCAAAAATCACATAGTGGAAGTGGGCCACGACGAAATAAGAAGCCGAGACGGCGAAATCAAGCGGTGGACTTGCCAGAATGATTCCGGTCAATCCGCCGAAGAGGAAGGTGATCAAAAATCCAATAGACCAGATCATGGGGGTATCCATATGCACTTTTCCACGCCACATAGTGCCGATCCAGTTAAAGAATTTCACGCCAGTTGGAACGCCGATCAGAAATGTCATAAAAGAGAAGAAGGGCAGCAGAACTTGGCCTGTCGTAAAGAGATGATGCGCCCAAACAGCGACTGAGAGCGCAGCAATTGCAATCGTGGCTGCAACCAATCCCTTGTAACCGAAGATTGGCTTTCGGCTGAAGACTGGAAGAATTTCACTGACGATGCCAAAGAACGGCAGCGCCAAGATGTACACCTCTGGATGACCGAAGAACCAGAAAAGATGCTGCCACAGCATCGCACCACCATTGGCCGGATCAAATATCAGCGCTCCAAAACGACGATCTGCTTCAAGTCCAAGAAGGGCAGCTGCTAGCGGAGGGAAGGCGAGAAGAATGAGAATTGAGGTGAGCAGCACATTCCAGGTGAATATCGACATCCGGAACATCGTCATTCCCGGAGCACGCATACAGAAGATTGTTGTGACGAAGTTGACGCCACCGAGAATTGTTCCAAGACCTCCGATGGCTAATCCCACTATCCAAAGATCGCTGCCGATTCCCGGCGAATATTCCGCACTTGAAAGCGGAGCGTAGGCAGTCCAGCCGAATGAAGGTGCACCCCCAGGGGTGAAGAATCCGGCAATCGCCATGATGCCACCGAAAAGATAGAGCCAATAGGACAACATGTTCATTCGCGGGAAAGCGACATCGGCTGCACCTATTTGAAGGGGCATGATCTCATTGGCGAACCCGACGAAGAGTGGGGTTGCGAACATCAACAGCATGATGATGCCGTGCATTGTGAAGAGCTGGTTGTACTGCTCGACGCTTAAGAACTGGAGACCAGGTCGAGCCAGCTCAGCGCGCATGAAGAGGGCCATGACGCCACCGATGAGGAACCAGATAAATGAAGTGATCAGATAGAGGTGGCCAATGACCTTATGGTCGGT
>CAZPIJ010000056.1:2846-5759 GCA_964586805.1 uncultured Bifidobacterium sp.
GCGGGAAGATTTTCAGAGGAGCACCCGGCCAATAAAACCGAAAGCGCCAGAAGCGGCAGGAACCGAGAAAAGAGTGCGCCTGCGCGCTTCTTCACTGCAGGCTGATGCGACATAACCCAAGGATAGTCCGCCCCTTCGCCAAGGAAGGAGTTGGCGAGTACCGTCTGAGCCGTGGCAATCATCACAACTGGAGCATTTGATGGCGAACGGCCACTCCATCCTGCTGGCGAGCGGGTGCTACTAGCAGCGTTCGAAAGAGGGTGGGCCAGCCCTGATGGTCTCGGGCAGGCCAGCGCGCAATCGCGCCACCTTCTGGGAGCTGCCCGAGAGGAGATTGCTGGCCACTTAAAGGTCTCCCCCAGCGAAGTCGAGTTCTGGGGTGAGCCCGCCCTGATTTCCCCGGTAGCCATCCAAGGCGCGCCACACTTTCGCTCAGGCACATTCATCGCAGGGGCTACCGAGCGACAAGAGATTCTCGCTCTGGCAGAACTTGCCCCCGCTTCGGTGATTATTCCGGTCTCGCCCCTGGGAGTTATCGACCGGGAAAAATTGATCGATGAGGTCCAGAGCAATTCGACTCTTGCGATGCAAAGCGCCAATATCGAAACTGGAGTTCTTCACGATCTAAAAGATATAAGTCAAATCGCCGGCGGAATGGGCGCCCATTTGCATATTGACTTCACCGCATCAGGTCCGTTGATTCCGCTACCTTCGTATTGGTCGACAGCAGATTTTCCGGCAAAAAGTTGGAATGGGCCGGCAGGCATCGGTGTGATGGTGATCAATAGTGCGCACCGATGGTCTAATCCCCTCTCGCACGCAACTTCTCGTCGCGCTCCCGACTCTTACTCGTTACCCCTAGTACTGGCCGCCGCTGCTGCACTTACAGGTTGGTTAAATGATGCGAAAGCGGAATCGCACCGTTTGAGGATGCTCATTGAGCGAATGCGCGAAGTGATCCAGCAGACCGTCCCGAATGTAGACATTGCCGGCAGTGGTGCCAAGGTTCAATCCCTCCCGCATATTCTCTCGCTCTCGGTACTCAATGTCTCAGGAGAGCAACTAGTAGAAGCCCTGGCTCGTGAGGGATTTGCCGTCGCTTCAGGCTCGGCGTGCATCGCATCTGCAATCGAACCTAGTCATGTCCTCAAGGCAATGGGGCTGCTCACTCATGGAAATATCCGCATCTCACTTATGCACGGGGTGACAGAGGGTGAGATCAAGAGATTTTTGGCGCTCTTGCCAGGAATTGTGACAACGATTCGCGACTCGACGGGTCTGTAAAAAGATGCACGAGCGAACCCTTGATTGCCTCGGTGCATTCTGTCCCACACCTATCATCGAATTAAGTAAGGCAATGAGAGAGATTGAGTCGGGTCAGACGATACTGCTCAAGGCAGATGATCCCGCGACTTTAGGTGACTTGCAGGCTTGGGCTCGAATGACTGGCAATTCGGTGTTCTCGTTATCCGAGAATGAATTCGAAATTAGAAAAAATTAGAGTGGTTTTGGATAAAATTTTTCCAACTCAGCACCTGCGCTCTCACCGTAACTTTCAACGAACCGCAGGATGAATCCCTCCCTATTGAATCGATACTCCTGACCACCTTGAGTCTCGAGGCAATAAGTTGCCACCATAGAACCAACTTGAGCGCACTCTCGTAATTGCATCCCCCAACCAAGAGCGGTGACAAATCCAGCTCGAAATGCATCTCCTATCCCGGTGGGATCGACTTTGGCTCGTTCCTTAGCTACACCGACTTCAATCGTAGGAAAAGAAGCCGATTCTATTCGAGCGCCTTTCGCGCCAAGGGTGGTGATGCAGATATCGACATTCTCGAGAAAATCGGCAAGCTCCCATCCGGTCTTCTGCATGGCCAATGCCATTTCATACTCATTCAGAAATGAGTATTTCGCTCCAATCAAAAGGGTCCGAATCGTCTCGCCATCCAAACTTGCCAAAGTCTGGGAGATATCCGCTGCAAAAGGCGTCCGATGGGCACGACATTCATCGGTGTGTCTGATCATTGCTTCGGGGTCATCCGGAGCGATGAGCACGAGATCGAAGCCGTTATGTCTTTCGAAGATCGGACCTAACTCGATATTTCTTGCCTCACTCATCGCGCCTGGATAGAACGAGGCAATCTGGTTATGGCTTTTATCGGTAGTCACTGTGAATCGTGCGGTCAACTGCGTTGAGGAGATGTACAACTCTGAAGTGTCCACTCCATGTCGAGTCAACCATGAGTTGTAGTCTGTGAAATCCTCTCCTACTGCTCCAATAAGTACCGGAGTACCGCCCAGCATGCCCATACCGAATGTGATGTTTGCTCCGGTGCCGCCACGGCGAACTTCAAGGTCGTCAACGAGAAATGAGAGTGAGATTTTTTCTAGCGAATCGACCACAATCGAATCAGAGATTCTTCCGGGAAAATTCATCATGTAATCGGTCGCCACCGAACCGGTGACAGCGATCTTCATGGCGCGAGGTTCAGAGATTCTTATCGACGAAAGGTACGACTAGTGGAAGGAGTCACCACAAGCGCAGCTGCCGCTGGCATTGGGATTATCAATCGTGAATCCCTGTTTCTCGATGGTATCTACAAAATCAATCGTCGCACCCATGAGATACGGCGAACTCATCTTGTCGGTGACGACATCCACGCCGCCGAAACTCTTGATGACATCTCCATCGAGTGAGCGATCGTCGAAGTAGAGCTGATACCGAAGGCCCGAACAGCCACCGGGCTGGACTGCAATCCGAAGTTTCAGGTCGTCGCGACCCTCCTGCTCCAAGAGCGCCTTCACCTTGGAAGCGGCCTGCTCCGAGAGAATGACGCTATCGCTTGTCGTGACCTCAGCGCTCATGATCAGTCCTTTCAGTGCCTAGTGCTCGTGGTGCTCGTGGTGCTC
>CAZPIJ010000056.1:5859-8729 GCA_964586805.1 uncultured Bifidobacterium sp.
GTGCTCGTGGTGCTCGTGGTGCTCCTCTTAATCTTGCCATATCGGATAACGCTCAGCGCGCTTGAAACCTTCCCATTCGGGGTGCGCTTCTGGATGGTGTTTACAGCCTAGTCCGCCGTCCGTGCAAAAACCTGAGAAGATATCGGCTATGAGTATCACCGACCTGCTGCTGTTGGGGCAGGGCCATGACCTTGCTAGCGAGCGAGGGGTCTCGTGTACTGGTGAACTACCCGCACCCAGTGATCCAGAATTGCGAGAGCGAGCGCTTCGTGCGCGCGCGAGCCTTGGATCCCGAGCCTTTGTGTTGGGCCACCATTATCAGCGAGATGAAGTGATCGAATTTGCGGATGTCACTGGAGACTCCTTCAAATTGGCGCGCGAAGCCGCTGCCCGCCCAGAGGCGCCGTACATAATCTTTTGCGGAGTTCATTTTATGGCCGAGAGCGCTGACATCCTCACCTCACAGAATCAACAGGTGATTCTTCCTGACCTCGCAGCGGGATGTTCCATGGCAGATATGGCTAATTACGAGCAAGTCTCCGAATGCTGGCGCGTTCTCGAAGAACTAGGTATCGCATCAAGTACTACACCAGTGACTTACATGAATTCTTCTGCTGCGATCAAAGCATTCACTGGTGAACACGGCGGCACCGTTTGCACATCATCGAATGCTCAGACCACCTTAACTTGGGCATTCGCACGAGGTGAGCGGGTGCTCTTTTTGCCCGATCAGCACCTAGGTCGAAATACTGCAGTTCTTAAGATGGGACTGACGCTCGATGAATGTGTGGTGTGGAACCCGTGGAAGCCTCGTGGCGGACTCACCGATGCTGAGATTCGTAGCGCGAAGATGATTCTGTGGCGGGGGCACTGTTCAGTTCATGCTCGATTCTCGGTTGAATCAATAGATCAGGTTCGTGAACGCATCGCAGATGTACAGGTCATCGTCCACCCCGAGTGCCAACACGAAGTAGCAAACAATGCTGACATCATCGGTTCTACCGAACAGATCATCACCACAATCAATCAATCTCCTTCAGGAAGTAAATGGGCGGTGGGCACCGAGCTGAACTTGGTCAAGCGATTGGCTCAGCAACACCCAGATAAGCAGATCGTCTTCCTCGATAAATCGGTCTGCTACTGCTCCACCATGAACCGGATCGACTTGCCGCACCTCGTCTGGGCTATGGAATCCCTGGTCGAGGGGCGTGTGGTCAATGAGATCAAAGTGCCTGAACGAATTGCGCACTTTGCTCGCGTTGCGCTCGACCGGATGCTCAGCCTTACCTAAGATTCAGAAATTAGCGAAAAGAGATCTGGAGCGATGAAGTAGCAATGAGCGAAGAGAAGAAAAATAAACCGACGCCGAAACGAAATGCCAAGAAGTCGTTGCCTGCACTTGCCCCTGCCGCGACTAAGGAGGCAAAGAAGGCCGAGCGCGAGAATGCGCGCCGTCGCCGTCTTGAGATGCGGCAGCTCTACATCAAGGGCGACGAGCGGGCGCTCCCCCGGCGAGATAAGGGTCCGGTTCGAAAATTTGCACGAGATTATGTCGATTCGCGGTGGTCAATCGCAGAGTTCTTCCTTCCACTGCTAATGGTCGTCCTGCTGCTCACAGCAATTCCGAATGTCACCGTGAAGGTTTTTGCCACCCTCGTCATGTACCTGGTGGTCTTGATCTCTATTCTGGACGGTATTTGGATGGGGCGGCAGATTAAGAAGCACTGCTCCGGTAAGTATCCGAACGAGTCGACAAAGGGCGTCACGATGTATGCCTGGATGCGTTCAACCCAGATTCGAAGATTGCGCACTCCTGGTCCGCAAGTTTCCCGCGGCACAAAACTTATCTAGAACTTAGGGGCGCGGATTCGGGCTGACATCCTTGGCTGGATCGCGTTCAGCAATTGCTCCGATTGCACCATCAATCGCACGCATGACATCCTCGCTGAGTTTGACGCCTGCAGCTTTAACATTCTCCTTCACTTGCTTAGCCTTTGATGCCCCAATAATCGCGCTGGAAACATTCGGGTTCTGCAAAACCCAGGCAACTGCTAGCTGAGCCATTGAGAGTCCACAATCTCGAGCGATCGGTTCGAGTTTGGCAACTTCGCGGAGGATGTCATCGCTCATCCAACGGGAGATCATTGCTGCACCACTCTTTTTATCTGTTGCGCGAGACCCTGCAGGTGGTTTCTTGCCCGGCAAGTATTTACCCGTGAGTACACCTTGCGCCACCGGCGACCAGACAATTTGACCAATACCCTCGCGAGCCGAGAGTGGAACGACTTCGCTCTCAATCACACGCCACAACATCGAATACTGCGGCTGGCTAGAGACAAATCGATCGAATCCAAGCTCCTTTTGAATTGTCAACGCTGCTTGAATTTCGCTAGCTCGCCATTGTGAAAATCCAATATAGTTAACTTTGCCTTGGCGAATGAGATCATCAAATGCTCGCAAAGTCTCCTCTAAGGGAGTCTCATAATCGAAGCGATGAGCTTGATATAGATCGATGTGATCGGTTTGAAGTCGCTTCAGTGAAGCATGGACCGATTCCATGATGTGCTTTCGCGAGAGACCGCGGTCGTTTTTTCCAGGACCTGTCGGCCAATAGACCTTCGTGAAGAGTTCGTAAGATTCGCGCTTAATTCCCTTGAGCGCTTTTCCAAGGACGCTCTCGGCTTTCGTGCCCGCGTAAACATCAGCCGTGTCAAAGGTGGTGATGCCGGCATCAAATGCCGCTCGGACGCACTTGATTGCCTCCTCGGCTGCTACTTGCGACCCGTGAGTTATCCAATTTCCATAAGAGATCTCAGATACATACATGCCTGAACGGCCAAGACGACGATATTCCATAACGCCACAGTACC
>CAZPIJ010000057.1:0-8706 GCA_964586805.1 uncultured Bifidobacterium sp.
GATACATACATGCCTGAACGGCCAAGACGACGATATTCCATAACGCCACAGTACCCAAAGTGCTCGCTATTGCAACCGTCTTCAGGTTATGCTCACGGCCACAACTAAATATGCATAATCGATTCCCTCTCTGCAGGGGAAGTCCGGTGTGAATCCGGCGCTGACCCGCAACCGTAATTCTGCGCAGAACGAAGTTCTGCCAGTTAAGTCGGATTACCTGAGAGAGCGGAAGCCAAAAAAACACCCGTCGTGGTTTGCGGGGCGGCATTGATCGAAGGAGGTATTTGCCTCCTTTCTTCACTCCGGCCTTGTGGACCCTTTCTTGAAAGGATCCCAGTGTCCAGAAAACAAAGATTCCTCAGAAGTATCTCGTTCAGGCGAATCGGCATTGCATCTGCTCTTGCCATAGTCGCCCTCACGCTGAGTGCTTGCGCTAATAGCAACTCCACTACTGCCGATGAAGCCAACAGCGCAGGCGACCAACCGCTTGGATATCGCTACTGGGGCTACTCGCAAAGCAGCACAGATGGCTCCTCCTGGGTTACTGCAATGGAAGGCCCTGCAACTACCAAGCCGTCAGATGGCTCTGTTGAAGGATGGAATTACACCATCTCAGCTGAAGGAGTCGTTGATCCAACGCCACCAAAGACGCTCCCGGACTTCACATCGCTCTGTGCTCAAACCGCAGAAGAATCAGGGAAGAAACGAGTTGGTTTCGTCATTGAATTTGGCGATAGTGCAATCCACCCAGAAGGCGAGCTTGCTCCTAACCCCTCAAGCGGGTGTGTTGTGGTTCCAGAGAATGGAACCGGATTGGATGTCCTCAATGTCGCCGCAAAGGTGAGGGCAGGCGATGGTGGATTTATCTGTGGTCTCAATGGTTTTCCATCAGAAGATTGCGGCGCTGATCCAATTCCCGTGCCTCAATCCATGCGTAAGAAATAGCAAGTACGGTCAAAACAGTGAGAACGCTACATCCATTCGCATGGTGGGCTTGGGGAATTTCCCTGGCCATTGCGGCTAGTCAAGTGCGAAGCATTTGGTTGACCGTAATCATCATCCTGGCTTCATTGGTTGTAGCGTTCGCACGAAAAACTCAAGATCCCTGGGCTGCAGCTCTGATGATTGGCATGAAGATTGCCCTCGTTGCGCTAATGGTACGAATGGTCATTGCAGTTCTCTTTAGCGTTCCCGGTAAAGGCACGGTCCTTTTTTCAATACCTCGAATTCAACTCCCAGAATGGCTAGCAGGAATCTTCCTTGGTGGCGCCGTCACTGTGGAGCGGCTGCGGTTTGTACTCTTCGAATCATTGACGATTTTCGCTCTGGTAATCACGGTCGCAGCTGCAAGTTCCTTGGCAAATCCAAAACAAACGCTCCGCTCTCTTCCGGGAGTGTTGCACGAAGCCGGCGTCGCTCTCATCATCGCAACCACCCTCATCCCACACTTCGCTATCAGCGTTCGCAGGATTCGTCGCGCACGGATGCTCCGTGGTGACAAGGCTCGTTTAGGATTCAAGCGGACGATGGTGCCATTATTTGAAGAAGCTCTAGAACGGGCTCTCATCTTGGCCGAATCAATGGAAGCTCGTGGTTACGGGCATAGAACACACGGCAGATCCTCGGCTACCCCAACGATTGTTCTCTTGGTGGGCGTGGGTTCGCTATTCGTGGCAACAATTCAACTTGTCACCGGTGATGATTATCGAATTTTTCTTCTAGCATCCCTCATCTTTATCTTCATTGGTCTTTTTCTTGGTAATCGGCAGAGCACCCGAACGAGATATCGACCAATCCCATGGCAATCAAGAGAGAGTCTGGTTCTGCTCACTTCCATTCTGGCAATCATTTTGTCGAGAGCGCCCTTGAGCCCGATGCTCACCGTGGCTCTGATCATGGTCATGCTCGCGCCGCTATCTGTGACCAATAGACCGGTGGCCGCACGATGATTCGATTTGATGATGTCACTCTTATCTATCCGTATGCAGAGCGCACGATCTTCGAGAACCTTTCATTTGAAGTCCCTGAGGGTGAATTTGTCCTTGTTATGGGCGATACCGGAGCGGGAAAATCTACGCTCTTAAAGTTGATGAACGGATTGGTGCCCCATCACACGGGAGGAATTTTCTCTGGATCAATCACCGTCGATGGCAAAGATACGGCATTAAACAAGCCACGAGATCTTGTCGATGTCGTTGCCATCGTTGGCCAGAACCCCGCTCTGGGTTTTGTCACCGATACTGTCGAAGAAGAACTGGTTTTCGGAATGGAATCGCTCGGAATCGCACCAGATGTAATGCGTAAACGAGTCGAGGATATGTTGGATTTGCTCGCCTTAGCTCCCCTTCGTAATCGTTCTCTAGCTTCGCTCAGTGGTGGTGAGGCGCAACGCGTGGCCATAGCAGCCGTATTAACAATGAACCCAAAAATTCTGCTTTTGGACGAACCAACGAGCGCTCTCGATCCAATAGCCGCTGAAGAGGTGCTAGCGACGCTTTCGCGACTCGTGCATGATTTGGGAATCACTGTGGTTATTGCCGAACACAAACTCGAGCGCGTGCTCCAATTCGTTGACCGCGTGATTTATGTTCGTAACCAACGACTCGTTTCCGTTGGTTTACCTCAGGAGATACTCAAAGATTCGCACCTAGCTCCGCCAATCATCCATCTTGCGCGGGCACTTTCCAGCGACGAAGTTCCCTTGACTGTTCGAGATGCACGAAGACAAATTGGCAATCGAACTCATGAGATGGCCAGCCCTTCACGAAAATCTCGCCCTACTCATGAAGCACCCGGTAATCAACTGATTGAAATTTCCGACCTCACGATGAAATACGGCGCCACGATTGCGCTATCGGGGGTCAATTTGTCGGTCTATCCTGGTGAAATCGTCGCGGTCATGGGGCGCAATGGTGCCGGCAAGTCCACGCTGCTATCCAGCTTGGTCGGCTTTGGTGAAATCTCCAAAGGCTCGGTGCGAGTATGCGGGGTGAACCCCAAAGAGCTATCCGGTCACACTCTGGTAAACACAATTGGATTTGTACCCCAAGAAGCAAGCGATCTGTTGTACGCGCAAAGCGTCTCTGAAGAATTGCGTCATAGCGATAATGACAACATCGTGCCCACGGGCACGACAGCCGCACTGCTCGAACGCCTACTGCCAGATATCGACCCCACAATCCATCCACGAGATCTCTCTGAAGGCGAACGACTCTCTCTAGTCCTGGCAATCGTTCTGGCTAACCAGCCATCACTTCTCGTTCTGGACGAACCAACACGAGGTCTGGACTATCTGGCAAAGCAACGGTTGGTTCGTGCAATCAACGAGAGTACGAGTGCCTCATCTGCTGTGATTCTGGCATCGCATGATGTTGAACTTGTGGCAGAACTGGCTACGAGAGTTGTCGTCCTGGCCGATGGCGAGATAGTCGCTGACGGCGAAGTATCCGAAATCCTCACATCGTCGCCGGCATTTGCACCTCAGGTAGCAAAAGTCCTAGCGCCTTCGAAATGGTTAACTGTCAATGAAGTGCTGGCTTCCTTAGGTCATCCATCATGAGGGTCCAAACTGTCATGAGAAGCTCCTCATCACTATTGATATTGATGAGTTCACTCATTGGCCTCAGTGCATTTACTTGGCCGTTGTTCGTATCGGCAGAGAACGATCAGGCAGCTCGCTGGTTATTTTTAGCGATCATGCCCATAGTGGCATTAATAGTCATTGCAGAGCTGACGATGGGTCAACTGAATGTGAAAGCCCTCGCCTTCCTTGGAGTGCTCAGTGCTACAGGCGCAGCACTTCGAGCAATTGGCGCTGGAGCGGTTGGTTTGGAACCAATCTGGTTTTTGATCATTATCGGAGCGCGCGCTATGGGAAAGAGATTCGGTTTCGTCTTGGGAATGACCACGATGCTGGGCTCGGCGCTACTCACCGGCGGTGTGGGCCCATGGCTGGCATTCCAGATGATGTGCGCAGCATGGATAGGTTGGGGCGCAGGCGCGCTGCCATCTCTTTCGAGTCTTTCTCGTAAGAGATCGACCCGCTCAATCGAAATCTTCCTACTAGCAACCTACGCTGCTGTGAGCGCATTTCTCTTTGGGCTACTGATGGACCTTCAGTTGTGGCCGTGGATTGCCTCACCCGCGACGACAATTGCTTATCTTCCTGGTGATGCGGTGCTTGAAAATCTCCAGCGCTTCATGGTTTTCCACCTCGCTACTGCGATGGCCTGGGATATACCGCGCGCAATCTTTAACATAATTCTTATTTTACTTTTGGGACGGCCGATCTTGAATTCACTTCGCCGGGCGATGCGTCGAGGAAACTTCGAGATTATTCGCGAACCCGCGATGGCACGAACGGCGGCTTTGCCACTATAGAAGTAAGAATTCTTCCGCGGACATCAATCATTACTTGTTCACCGACCTCAATTCCAGCCTCAATAAGAGCCAATCCAATTCCTTGTTTGAGAGTGGGCGAAAATGTTCCACTAGTCACTTCCCCAATTGCGGCACCAGCGCTATTTCGCACCAACATTCCCGCTCGAGGGATCCCGCGATCGGTAACTAACAAACCTCGAAGAATTCGATCGACACCTTTTGCTTGTTTCGCGCGGAGCGCTTGATGACCTTTGAAAGTGGCCTTCTTCCATCCGACCGCCCACGAAAGATTGGCGTCCAAAGGTGAGATCTCAAGGGAAAGTTCATGTCCGTGGAGCGGATATCCCATTTCAGTACGCAAGGTATCTCTGGCACCAAGTCCTGCAATCCGACCATCGAGAGCGAGAACTTCGCGACTGAGTGCGCTCCACAATTCTGGTGCAATCTGGCTGGACGGGATTAACTCGTATCCATGTTCACCCGAGTATCCGGTACGACAGAGCGTGAACTCCGCTCCGCCAAACGCAAGGGTAGTGAAGGACATGTACTCCAACTCGCTGAATAATCCCATAGCCGCCAGCACTTTTGAAGAAGAGGGACCTTGGAGAGCGATGACTGCAAAATCCTGATGTTGATTAGCAAGTGTCAATCCCAGATTATTCTCTTTCTCAAGTACTCCAAAGACTGCCAATGCGTTCGCTGCATTTGGCACAACCAACAATCGATCGTCCCCTTGGCAATAGATGATGACATCATCAATCACCCCGCCCTCGTCAGAGCAGAGCAGAGAGTATTGCGCTTGACCTGTGGTGATTCGATCAAGATCGTTTGTGAAGATCTGATTAGCCCACGATTTCGCGCCTGGACCTGAAATCGAGATTTTCCCTAGGTGCGAAACATCGAAGATGCCCACTCGTTCACGGACAGCTTGATGTTCGGCCAAGGTTCCGCCCCCCACAGGTGCCGGGTATTCCAACGGCATCTGCCAGCCGGCAAAGTCACCCAACTTGGCGCCTAGGCCCTGGTGTATCGAAAGCAGTGGCGATTCCACATCGTTAACTTACCCTGAATCGTTAGGCTCTTCACATGAGTTCTTCCACCAAAATTACGATGAGCACTCCCAAGGAATCCTCGGCGAATCCCAATCCCCTCGTCCTGGCGTATCAGATGAGCGCTCGTGGCCGTGGAGTCGAATTGGTGGTGAGCGCGCAAACACTCACCTCTGCGACCGAGAGTTGGTTACAAAAGGCGCTCTTAGATTCCCGAGCTAAGGGTGAAGTAGATGAAGTCCGCTCACTAGTGGACCCATCTGGTCGGTTATTGATTGCCGTTGCGTTACCAAGAAAGGTCGACCTTGAATCTCTCCGTCGTGCTGCCGGCGTAGCTGCGCGATCACTTGTCGGGCACAAGCAGGCGACCTTTGCAATCTCATGTGGGGATGCAAGTGAACTCAATGCAATAGCTGAGGGTGCACTTCTGGGTTCCTACCAGTTCAATCAATTTAAAGGTGATTCCAGTTCCGAGGGCAGTCTTGTGAAGATCGCAATCAATCCCGGCCGCTCCATAAAGAATGCCACGCAGATACTTGCCCGCGCTCAGATTGTTGTTGACCAAGTAAAGATGGTCCGTGATCTGATTAATATGCCACCAAGTTTCCTGACCCCTGAGAAATTTGTCGCACTCGTGAAAAAGGCGCTGCCGAGCAATGTGCAAGCAACGGTGAAAACCCATACCCAGCTCAAGAGTGAGGGGTATGGCGGTATCACTGCAGTAGGACAAGGTTCGGCCAATCCGCCTCGACTACTCCATCTGACCTATCGTCCGACTAAATCACGAAAAAAATATGCTTTCGTCGGCAAAGGAATCACTTTTGATACCGGCGGACTTGCGCTCAAACCTGCTCAAGGAATGGAGGCGATGAAGTCGGATATGAGTGGTGCCGCTGCAGTAGTGGGTGCCATCATCGCGATTGCCCAGCTGAAACTTCCGGTTGCAATCGATGCGTGGGCACCACTTGCTGAGAACATGGTGAGTGAGTCCGCTACTCGCCCCAGCGATGTCATCACTATCTATGGTGGCAAGACTGTAGAGGTCCTCAATCCAGATGCTGAAGGGCGCCTGATCCTCGCCGATGCTCTTGTCCGAGCTGTTGAGGTGCGACACGATCTCGACGGAATAATTGATGTCGCTACTCTCACGGGTGCGCAGATCATCGCACTAGGGAAACGAACCGCAGCAGTGATGGGAAATGACGATCGATTTCGTGATCGCTTCCTGGATGCCGCACGAAGTGCGGGTGAGAGTTTCTGGCCAATGCCGCTGCCTGCCGAGCTTCGCCCCTCACTGGATTCGCCAACAGCCGACCTGGCGAATATCGGCGAACGGATGGGTGGGATGTTGGTGGCTGGGCTCTTTCTCAAGGAGGTTCTCCCAGAGGGGCTGCCCTGGCTCCATCTCGATATTGCCGGCCCTTCCTACAACGAAGATCAGCCGCATGGCTATACCCCGGTGGGCGGAGTCGGCTTTGCCCTCCGCTCCCTGGTTCACTTTGCCGGGGTCACCAGCGCCCGCTAGTAGTGGAAAGATAGGCCAGGAGCAGATCCAGACCGGTCTGCGGCAGGCCCTATGACGGGTAGAGCGGAGCTTGAGTAAATGTCCTTTGATGTGGTGATACTTGGCGGCGGTTCTGGCGGTTACGCCTGTGCCCTTCGATCGGCCCAGTTAGGTTTGAAGGTGGCACTCATCGAAGCGGGAAAGCTCGGCGGCACTTGCCTCCATCGAGGCTGTATCCCTACCAAGGCGCTCCTACACGCTGGTGAAATTGCAGATAACACTCGTGAGGCCCATGAATTCGGAGTTGTTGCAGAATTAGGCGGCATCGACATGCCCGCTGTGAACACCTACAAAGATGGTGTGATTAGCAAACTCTACAAAGGACTTCAAGGCTTGGTGAAGAGCCGTGGAATCACTTACATCGAAGGACACGGAAAAGTTGTTGATGCGCACACTGTCGAAGTCAATGGCGAGAGATACTCGGGAACAAATTTAGTTCTAGCAACAGGTTCGTACCCAAAGACCCTTCCCGGTTTAGAAATCAATGGCACCACAATCATTACTAGCGACCATGCACTCACCTTAAATGTCGTGCCCAAGAGTGTGATCGTCTTAGGTGGTGGCGTCATAGGATGCGAGTTCGCCTCCGTCTGGAAATCATTTGGGTCTGATGTTCGCATTATCGAAGGCTTGCAACATCTCGTTCCGCTCGAAGATGAATCCTCCTCAAAACTCCTCGAGCGCGCTTATCGCAAGCGGGGAATCAATTTCGAATTGGGTGTCCGCTTCAAGAGTGCGACGCCAACTGGCAATGGAGTGAAAGTGGCTCTCGAAGATGGTCGAGAGTTCGAAGCTGATTTGCTTCTCGTGTCGGTTGGTCGCGGACCGACTTCGGCAAACCTTGGCTACGAAGAAATTGGAGTCGCGATGGATCGTGGCTATGTTCTGGTTGATGAGAAATGCCGGACCAATGTGGCCAATGTTTATGCGGTTGGCGATCTGATACCCACTTTGCAACTTGCCCATGTTGGCTTCGGCGAGGGAATTCTTGTTGCTGAAGAGATTGCCGGACTCAATCCGCGGCCAATCAATTACGACGGCGTACCTCGAGTGACCTACTCTGAACCTGAAGTTGCTTCTGTTGGCCTGACGACAGCACAGGCAAAAGAGCGTGGACATGATGTCGTAGAACTCAACTACGACTTAGCTGGTAATGGAAAATCCCAAATTCTCCGAACGGCAGGTTCAGTCAAACTGGTTGCTCAAAAGAACGGACCGGTCCTTGGCATCCATATGGTCGGCTCACGAGTGGGAGAATTGCTGGCAGAAGCACAATTAATCTTCAACTGGGAAGCAAGCGCCGATGATGTCGCTCCATTGATCCACGCCCATCCCACCATGTCAGAGGCTCTTGGCGAGGCGCACCTCGCCCTGGCCGGCAAACCATTGCACGCCCACGGATAGTTATTACGATTAGCGAATAGAGGAGAAGCAGATGTCATTTAATGTCGTGATGCCAGCTCTTGGCGAGAGCGTCACTGAAGGCACAGTCACTCGGTGGTTGAAGAACGAGGGTGACCAAGTTGCTGTCGATGAACCACTCCTTGAAGTCTCCACCGATAAAGTTGATACCGAGATCCCTTCACCGGTGGCGGGTACGGTTGCCAAGATTCTCGTCGCGGTAGATCAAACCGTTCCAGTGGGGGCAGAACTGGTGGTTATTAACGACGGTGGGACATCTGCTGCACCGGTCGCTGCACCCGTTGCTGCACC
>CAZPIJ010000058.1:0-8607 GCA_964586805.1 uncultured Bifidobacterium sp.
AAGCAGAAAAATCAGGGCAAGGAGGGCGGTGAGGATGAAGTTGAGGGTCTGCATTTTCCCATCTTACCTATTTATATGTCTTCAGATGTCTTCAGATGTCTTCAGATGTCTTCGTTTATCGAAATCAGGAGTTCTCGCACGATCTGGTCGGCTAGGAGTCGCCCTTCGAGTGAGAGCAGTACTCGCCCCTGACGCCAGGCGTCGTCCTGAAAAAGTGCCCGAGAGTAAAAGCCTGCAAGTTGCTCTTGTTGCGCTGCCGAGAAACTCTCCCACGCCAATCCCTCGCGCATCCGAATCTGAAGCATGAGATTCTCGGTCGCTTGCTCCTGCGCGTTCAAAGACTCGCTACCCGCTAAAGGAGTATTTCCCGCGAGAATCGTTTGAATGTAGGTGTTTGGATGTTTGAGATTCCACCACCGCTCACCGGCTAAATGCGAGTGTGCCCCAGCGCCAACACCCCACCAATCATCGCTTCGCCAATATGCCTTATTGTGGCGACATTCGTGGTCAACCTTCGACCAATTACTCAACTCGTACCACGGCATACCTGCAGCGCTCATTCGCTGATCGAGCATCAGGTACTTCTCGGCGGTCTCGTCGTCATTAGGCATGAGAATCTCGCCTCTGCGCACAGCAGCGCCAAATCGAGTTCCTTGCTCGACGATAAGCGCGTATGCACTCAGATGATCAATCGGGAGTGAGAGTGCAAACTCGAGGCTCTCACGAAAGTCTTCAAGACTCTCCCCTGGAGTTCCGTAGATCAGGTCGACACTAATTGACTGGAAACCTGCGCTGCGCGCTGCGTTCACTACCTCTGCCACGCGAGAGGAATCGTGGGTCCGATCCAAAACTTTGAGTACATGCTCCTTCACAGACTGAAGGCCAAATGAGATTCGATTGAAACCTGCCGCGCGTAGTTCGACCAACGAACGAGCATCTACCGAATCTGGGTTGGCCTCTGTGGTGATCTCGCAATCATCAGAAATTCCGAAATTTTCCGCAAGGGCCCCAAGCACCTGTCCAAGATGCGCAGCAGGCAACAAGGTCGGCGTACCGCCGCCAAAGAAGATCGTCGAGATCTCCCGGTCACCCAGCCGCTGCTTTGCCATAGCAATCTCACCGATGAGCGCATCGATATACCCCTGCGAGACGCTATCGACCGAATCGCTTCCACTCTGGAGCTCATTAGGCGTATATGTGTTGAAATCGCAGTAGCCGCATCGCTTTACGCAGTAAGGAATATGGATGTAGAACGAAAGTGGCACGAAATGAAGTTTATACTCTCGGGTATGACCAGCCACGCTCCAGTGCGGGCGCGAAACCAGATTATCGATGCGATGCGTGGCGCAGCAATAATCCTCATGGTCATCGATCATTCCCTTGCTGCCCTCGAATCTACCGGTCTCTTCAACATCATCGTGGAGTATTCACGGTTAACAATCACTCGCGTTTCGATGCCGCTATTTATGATTGCTTCAGGAATCGTCTGGGCTCTCTATGGCTTACGACTTCGGCGATGGTTTCAAGTGCTTTTACTTGCCGTCGCGCTCAATGCGATGACCAGGATCCTCTGGCCAGATTTTAATTTTCCCGAGATCCTCTTAGTGTGGGCGATGCTCGCACTTTTCTGGAAGTTGATTCGACGATTCCCAGTTCTGACATTGATTATTGGTTTCATCCAGAACACCTACTGGCAGGTTTATTGGCAGGCATACCAACCTGGAGAACTTGCGATCTTTTTAGCTGCAGGCGTACTCGTAGCGCGAGCACCACTAGAGCGACTCTGGAACTTCCCGGATGCATCAAAGGCTAGGGGCGTTATCAATGCATGCGCGAAGGTCGGCCAATATCCGTTGACTATCTATGGAACACACCTAGCAATTCTTGCTGTGCTGGTGGCAGCCGCGAATAATCGGCTGCCGCTACCGTAATAGATAGCGGAACTACTTTTTTTATTTCTTACTCTTGGCTTTATCAGACTCTTCATTAGTGGAGAGCGCAGCGATGAATGCCTCTTGAGGAACTTCAACTCGACCGACCATTTTCATCCGCTTCTTGCCCTCCTTTTGTTTCTCTAGCAACTTTCGTTTTCGGGTGATGTCTCCGCCGTAACATTTGGCAAGAACATCTTTGCGAATAGCGCGAATATTCTCGCGCGCGATAATCCGAGCGCCAATAGCAGCCTGGATAGGAACTTCGAATTGCTGCCTAGGGATCAACTCGCGCAACTTGCCGGTCATCATGACACCATACGCATACGCCTTCTCCTTGTGGATGACCGCGCTGAAAGCATCGACTTTCTCGCCCTGAAGCAGGATGTCGACCTTGACCAGATCGCCTTCGGCCTCACCGATTGGTTCGTAATCAAGCGAGGCATACCCTCGAGTGCGAGACTTCAAATTGTCGAAGAAATCAAAGACGATCTCGCCCAGGGGCAATGTGTAGCGAATCTCGACTCGATCCTCCGAGAGGTAATCCATCCCCTGCAAAATGCCACGACGCCCCTGGCAGAGCTCCATGATCGAACCGATAAATTCGCTCGGCGCCAAGATGGTCGCACGAACAATTGGCTCTCTGACTTCGGCAATCTTGCCATCGGGAAATTCACTCGGGTTGGTCACCTCCACCTCGCGACCATCTTCTAAGGTCAGGTGATAGACCACATTCGGGGCGGTCGAGATAAGCGAAAGATTCGCCTCGCGCTCTAATCGCTCTCGAACAATCTCCATATGAAGTAATCCCAAGAAGCCGCAGCGAAATCCAAAGCCAAGTGCGGCAGAGGTCTCGGGCTCAAAGACCAACGCAGCATCGTTGAGTTGAAGTTTCTCTAACGCCTCTCGCAAGGTCGGATACTCCGACGCATCCAGTGGATAGAGGCCGGAGAAGACCATCGGAATCGGATCCTTGTATCCAGCTAATGGAATCTGTGCCGGCTTAGTTGCTGTAGTGACGGTGTCACCAACACGGGATTGGCGAACATCCTTCACGCCGGTGATGAGATATCCCACCTCGCCAACTCCGAGACCCTTACTCGGTAGCGGCTCTGGGGAGATCACCCCCACTTCGAGCATCTCATGCTTCACGCCAGTAGAGAACATCTGAATTTGATCATGATCTCGCAAACGGCCATCGACCACTCGCACATATGTGACCACACCGCGATAGACATCGTAAACCGAGTCGAAAATCAAGGCCCGTGCAGGCGCGCTTGCATCGCCAATCGGCGCAGGGATGCGCCGCACGATCTCATCGAGGAGGTGTTCAACGCCATCACCTGTCTTTCCTGAGACTTTGATGCAATCGCTGGGATCACAGCCGATCAGTCGCGCTAATTCGTCTGCGAATTTCTCTGGTTGGGCCGCCGGAAGATCAATTTTGTTGAGCACTGGAATGATGGTGAGGTCGTTTTCCATCGCAAGGTATAAGTTGGCAAGAGTCTGCGCTTCAATTCCTTGAGCACAATCAACAAGAAGTAACGCACCCTCGCATGCGGCTAATGATCGAGAGACTTCGTAGGTGAAATCGACATGGCCTGGGGTGTCAATCATGTTCAAGATGTAATCAGTGCCATCGGTCCGCCATGGCAACCTGACGGCCTGTGACTTGATAGTGATGCCGCGCTCGCGTTCGATATCCATTCGGTCCAGGTATTGCGCACGCATATTCCGAGCCTCGACGACACCGGTAATGCCCAACATCCGATCGGCAAGGGTCGACTTGCCGTGATCGATATGAGCAATGATGGAGAAGTTGCGAATGAGCGCGGGATTGGTCTCAGCAGGTTGCGGCGCGCTACTTAAGGGGATGGCAGGCATTTATGCCGCAGTAAGTTTCGTTAACGAGCAGATGAAGAACCAGCAGCCTTGGCCATTGCTGACTTCTTATTCGCTGCTTGATTCTTGTGGATGACGCCCTTGGCCACTGCGACATCGAGTGCGCGCGAAGCCGCACGGAGCTCGGTGGTGACGACTGCGGAATCCCCTGCGGTCACGGCATCACGGAAGCGGCGGATGGCGGTCTTGAGCGAGGAACGAACAGCTTTGTTCCGCGCTGGAGCCTTCGCTGTGGTCTTGATCCGCTTGCTATGCGACTTGATGTTTGCCATTGAACCCCAGAACTCTCTCGTTGATTTCGGCCAGCTTTTAGCTGAACCGGCCTGTTATGCGGTGCTGAGGGTATCAGCAGGGCCGTGGCAGGCTCAAACCGAGCGGGCCGCGGAGATGGCCATCAAAGCCTGCTCGCAGGCAAATGCCGGGTCGGCCCCGCCACCTTTGACCTGGCTGTCGGCGTGAGCGATCGCTGCGATTGCCTGGGTGATGCCCACACCGTTCCACCCAGATAACTGTCTGCGCGCCTTATCCACTTGCCACGGCGCCATACCGAGCACGGGGGCCAATTCAGCTGCACGCGCAGAGCGCGGAACCGAACCGACCTTGGCAAGCGTTCGCAGCGACGACGCCAAAGCATTCACAATCACCACGGGATCAACGCCGCTATCGAGTGCTTGTCGCAGCGTGAGAAGGGCATTGGGCAGCGAACTCTCAAGAATGGCATCGGCCACTGCAAAAGATGTGGTCTCCACCCGACCAGCAAAGAGCGCATTCACATCGTTGACTTCGATGACTCCAGTAGTGTCACTGAGTAGCTGATGAAGTGCGCTGATCATTTCCAACGCTTCACTTCCTGCAGCATCAACCAAAGCGCGGGCAGCGTCATTACTAATCTTTCGACCGCGGTCGAGCGCCTCACCCTTGACTAGTTCGATC
Source organism: uncultured Bifidobacterium sp. (assembly GCA_964586805.1). Taxonomy (GTDB): domain Bacteria; phylum Actinomycetota; class Actinomycetes; order Nanopelagicales; family Nanopelagicaceae; genus IMCC26077. The sequence goes on from CAZPIJ010000058.1 coordinate 4,767, forward strand.
TTTTCGCCATCTTTCTTGATGGCATCACAAGAAATGACTTCGACCTTCGCCTTCTTTAACTTCTCGATGAAGGCCTTTCCTTTGATGCCACCGGGATGTATGAGCACCAGAGTGATATCTGGAGCAGGATCACTGAGATAACGCAAGATCTCGTCGTGACTCTCTTCAGGAAGATCGTCCACTTCGCGAACAATCAACAGACGAGGATCGCCAAAGAGTGAAGGTGCACTCTGCTGAGAAAAATCACCGGGCGCTAGATCACTCCCATCGAGGGTGATTTTCTCGCAACCCTCCGCTGAGCTTTCGATTCGTCGTAACGCTCGCTCTGCCAGCACAACTTCGCTGCCAAAGAGCAGGTATGCCGACATTGTGAAAGCTCCCGTCTGGTCTGGTCTGGTCTGGTTATCTCAGTTATAGCGCCCACGGAGAGCGCGGTTGGGCCACGACGACGAGATTACCTCCCCGGCGAGCCAGCGCCAGGCTCTGGTCTTGGTCGGTTCGATAAATCACTCCGTAGCGCGCGTATTGATCCAGGGCGCTCTGGCTCGGGTGACCGTACGGGTTCCCAGCCCCCACGCTAAAGAAACTCACTCTCGGACGGAGATATCCGATCAAGGCCGGATCCTGGAGGGCTGAACCGTGATGGGTCGCCTTCATGAAATCCACCCGTTGCCCATCCCAAAGATGGAGCAAGGAGCTGCGCTTGAGCGTGGTGAGCGCCTGTGCCTGTCCTGCTAGCTCGAGATCACCAGCGGCGAAGAAACTTACCCCCGAGACATTACCGATCAGAGTGATACTCGAATCATTGGCACCTACGCCGCTCTCGGCAGCGACCACCCGAAGTCGTACATTCGCGCTCTGATAGTTGGTGACAATCGTGGGAACGCTAGTGGGAATCTGGCCAAGCAGAGCGCTGACTCGATCAGCCTCGGCTTCAGGATCGCGCATCATGGATGTCCACACTCGATCGACTCGACGACCTTCGATAGCACCAGCAAGTCCAGAGACATGATCCGCATGAAAATGTGTCAAGACCAAGAGTTCGATCTGCTTAATGCCTAGCAAATCTAGACATCGATCGATCTGCCGATCATCCGGGCCAACATCAATGACGATTGCGCGCCCTGCCCCACTCTTTATCACCAATCCATCGCCTTGCCCCACATCACACTGAAAGAAAGTCCAATCTCGTGGAACCCATGCTTGGGAGAATGGTTTCACTGCAAGAAGCATCTGCGTTGCTAGCGCAATCGAAAAGAGGATGAGAGGTAGCGCTCTGCCACTTCTCAATATCCAGAGAATCAAGCAGACTGCTGCAATCGCGCTCAACGCCCCGATCCATGATTGTGGCCAACGAAGCGCAGCAAAAGGCAGAGCAGAGAGCGTGCGAGCAACAAAGGTAATCCATAGGGCAAATGGCGTGATGATCCACCCGAGCAGCGTGCCTAAAAGTTCATTGATTGGGGCGATAATCATCAGAATCAGGCCACACGCGGTGATGATTGCGATGACCGGCGCTACCAAGAAATTAGCCACAATAGAGATGATGCTCAATTGTCCGGAAATCACCACGATCAACGGTAGAGAGAAAAGCGTTGCCGAAATAGGAATCGCGAGCGCCTCTGCAAGTAGTTCTGAACGCAATCGCTTTGACAATCTCTTTTGGATCACCGGCGCCAAGAAGAGTAAACCCGCCGTTGCAAAGACCGGGAGCGCAAAACCTGCCTCTCTGACATAGAACGGATTGATGAGCAACAAAAGCGAGATAGCGCCTGCCAATGCCGGAATTGGCGAGCCGCGCACGCCCCGTGCTTTAGCAATCAGGAGCACACCAGTCATGACAGCTGCCCGAAGGACTGACGAGCTCGGTCGAACCAGAAAGATAAAGAGCAGCAAGATCAGAGCAATCGTCCACCAAAGGTAACGACCTCGAATTCTCAAACTCCGCCCGATGAACAACAGGAAGGCTGCGACGATTGCGAAATTTGCTCCGCTGACTGCTGTGAGGTGGGTCAATCCGGTGCGCTGCATAACTCGAGTGAGATCGCTATCTTGCCCCGAACGATCGCCAATCACTAAGCCAGGTATGAGTGCGCGCGCATCCGAGGGCAAAGGCTGCAGAGCGCTATTGATCCGCGCCCGAACAGCGCTGGTGCTCCGCCAAATCCATCTCCCACTCGTGATCGCAGTGATCTCACCAACTTGAGTGAGCGAACCAGCGACAGTGGAATAGCCAGAGAAAACCTGCACCTTCCCCAATAGTTCGATCTCTTGCCCCGGGCCGTAGCGCGCTAATGATTGATCGCCAATAAGAAGGAAGGGCACCGATAGATGTACCCCATCGACCTGGCGAACTCGAGCTTCTGTCATAAAGCGATCTGCCTGTCGGAAGTCACCACGGATCTTCCCGGCCACTTCACGGACATCGCTAGCAAGTAGCACTCGTGCCTGAACCACGGCACCATTTCGTTCGATGAAGAACTCCTTCTGCAGAGAGCTCTGTTCAATGGAGAGGAGCAGGGCGCCGACGAACGAAGCGAGTATGAATATGCCGAGCAATTTCTTTCGCGTGAGAACTCCGATTGCCAGGAGAGCGGTTGCGAGGGCGAATCGGTTGATCCCTAAGAGCAATGTTTGTGCGAAGGCGCCGATCCATATTCCCAGGGCAGGAAGGAGAAGTCGGAAATCCCCAATCACACGGTGACGAAGTCGCGAAGCTCCCGGAACTTAGCCGGGCCTATGCCTGAAACTTTCCGAAGTTCATCGACTGACGAGAAATTTCCATGCTCACTTCGATGGGCAGTGATTCGCTCTGCAAGCACCGGGCCGACCCCAGGTAGTCCATCGAGTTCACTGGCTGTCGCGCGATTGAGATTGAGTTTGCCGCGACTGATATTTCCCGATCCGGGCGCGCTATTGCCTTCGATACCCGCAGCATTTATCTCTGCGACATATACCTGCTCACCATCTTCCAAGAAACGGGCAAGGTTCACGGCCGAGGAGTCACTTCCTTTGGTGACGCCCCCTGCAGCTTTGATTGCATCAGCCACTCGGGAACCCAGAGGTAACTGATAGATCCCAGGGTTGACGATTTCTCCTTGAACATCCACGACCACTGTCGAGGATTCTTCGGGGATTGCACTCACCGAAGGTTGCGCAACGACTACATCACCGTTGGGGCGCGCTTGTCCTGAGAATAATGAGAGCGCTGATATCGCAATCGCACCTACTCCGACCAGAATCAGTGCTCGTTTCTGGGTTGAAGTTAAGGCGATGTTCAGTGCACTTATTCGAGGGAATATTCGCTGCTGCGCTCCGTTGATGCGCTCGATAATCTCAGGGTCGATAGATGGCATCGAAGGAGCGTAAAGAACAACTACCCCTTATATCCGTGAGCGACTGGGCTGCTGTGTATTGCCAGGGGGTGGGGTTAGATCCTCGGTGCAATTACCACGGCGATTGCACCTGGCCCAACATGAGTTCCCACTACGGCTCCAACCTCGGTGATAACCACTTGCCCGACTCCCGAAAGCACCGCACGCAGGTCGGCCGCGAATTTCTCGGCAAGCGCGGCAGCGCCAAGATGATGCACTGCAACATCCACGGCACGATTTCGAGTCGCTTCAATTGCCATCTCTTCAAGTCGTTTGATGGCTCCGGCTTGAGTCCGTACCCGCTCTTGCGCAACGACATGCCCATCCTCGACCGTGAGAATCGGTTTGATGGCTAATGCGGTAGCAAGCAGTTATGCACCTCTGCTGATCCGTCCGCTGCGCCGAAGATTCTCAAGTTTTGCCACGGAGAATAAAATATTCGTGTCATCAATCGCGCGACGTGCAAT
>CAZPIJ010000059.1:0-8499 GCA_964586805.1 uncultured Bifidobacterium sp.
CATGCACATGAGAGTCAAACTGCACATAACAGTGAATTAGAGAAGATGGTTCGTGAATGGGGCGAACGAAATGCCGCTGCTGCTGGCCTGCCAGAGGGGCGCATTGCCGAAGCATTCCGGGTCGTAAATACGAACTAGTTAACTACTCCCACTCGATTGTTCCGGGAGGTTTACTGGTGATATCCAAAACAACCCGATTTACTCCAGAAACCTCGTTGGTTATCCGAGTAGAGATGGTGGCTAACACTTCATCGGGGATTCGCGACCAATCTGCGGTCATCGCATCTTCACTGGATACCGGGCGGAGCACGATGGGATGTCCATAAGTTCGACCATCACCTTGCACGCCGACGCTGCGCACATCTGCCAGAAGAACCACAGGGCATTGCCAGATTTGTCTATCCAAGCCAGCGCGATGGAGTTCTTCGCGCGCAATGGCATCAGCATGGCGAAGCAGATCTAACCGCTCTTTCGTTACTGCGCCGATGATCCGAATTCCAAGCCCTGGACCAGGAAATGGTTGCCGCCAGAGAATCTCTTCGGGTAATCCAAGTTCGATTCCAAGTGCACGCACTTCATCTTTAAAGAGGGTACGAAGTGGCTCCACCAATTCGAAGTGCAAGTCATCTGGAAGCCCTCCGACATTGTGATGACTCTTGATGTTCGCTGTTCCGGTACCGCCACCAGATTCGACTACATCAGGATAAAGAGTTCCTTGGACTAAGAACTTCACTTCTTGAGTGGCAATCTCTCGAGCGGCGGCCTCGAAGGAGCGAATAAATTCACGACCGATAATCTTCCGCTTCTCTTCCGGATCGGTCACACCTTCAAGCGCAGTGAGGAATTTCTCTTTCGCATCAACGACTTTTAAGTTGACCCCTGTTGCAGCTACAAAATCTCGTTCAACCTGCTCGGCTTCGCCCCGTCGCAAAAGTCCGTGGTCGACAAAGACGCATGTGAGTTGCGGGCCGACTGCTCGCTGCACGATTGCAGCTGCAACCGCCGAATCGACACCACCAGAAAGGCCGCAGATCACGCGCTCTTGCCCCACCTGATTGCGAATCTTTGCGATCTGTTCATCTGCGATATTCGAAGAGGTCCACGAGGGGGTACACCCCACCACGCCGATCAACCAGCGTTCTAAAAGTTCTTGGCCATAAGTTGAATGCACGACCTCGGGGTGATGCTGGACTCCTGCAAGCTTTCGATCTGCAGATTCGAAAGCTGCTACCGGGGTCTGTGCAGTCGAACCGATGACCGTGAAACCTTCCGGTGCACGAAGGACGCTATCGCCATGAGACATCCACACTTGTTGAGTTTTCGGCAGACCCAACATAAGCGGTGAATCTCCCTGTGCGACAAATTCTGTCCGGCCATACTCTCGGGTGCCGGTCCTTCCTACCTCGCCACCTAGAGCGGCAGCCATCACTTGAAATCCATAACAGATTCCGAAAATTGGCGTACCGGAGCGGAGTAACTCCTCATCCAATCTGGGTGCGCCCGACTCGTAGACGCTCGATGGTCCACCAGAGAGGATGATTGCCTTCGGAGCGCGAGCCAGGATTTCCTTCGCGCTCATTGTGTGCGGGACGATTTCGCTATAAATGTTCGCTTCGCGAACCCGTCGTGCGATGAGCTGTGCATACTGCGCGCCGAAATCCACGACGAGCACTAAGTCACGGACGATGGATGACCACCTCGACTCGTTGAAATTCCTTTACATCTGAATAACCCGTTGTCGCCATTGCCCGACGAAGTGCGCCAAATAGGTTCATGGTGCCGTCGGCATTGTGTGAGGGGCCATGCAAGATCTCGGCCAATGTACCCACTGTGCCGACATGAACGCGCTGTCCTCGAGGCAACTCTGGATGTACCGCTTCGACTCCCCAGTGCCAACCCTTGCCCGGTGATTCGACTGCGCGCGCAAGTGGTGAACCCATCATCACGGCATCAGCGCCACAAGCGATTGCCTTTGCAATATCACCACTGCGCCCCACCGAACCATCGGCAATGACATGCACATAGCGACCACCTGATTCATCCAGGTACTCGCGACGAGCAGAGGCAACTTCAGCAACTGCGGTTGCCATCGGCACGGCGACACCGAGCACCTGGCGAGTGGTGTGCGCAGCACCACCACCGAATCCGACCAGGATTCCGGCGGCTCCTGCTCGCATGAGATGAATCGCAGCATTAGCCGTCGCAACGCCGCCAACAATCACCGGGACATCGAGTTCATAAATAAACTTCTTTAAGTTCAGTGCGGTGTCTGGCGCTTTAGGTGATACATGTTCAGCGCTCACTGTGGTGCCTCGAATGACAAAGATGTCGACTCCTGCATCGATGACTACCTTATGAAACTCGGCAGCGCGTTTGGGCGAGAGCGCAGCGGCAACAGTGACTCCCCCGGCTCGCACCTCGGCAATTCGCTCTTTGATTAACTCTGGTCGAATTGGCGCGGCATACAGCTCTTGCATCCGCCGCGTGACTTGGTGATCTGGGATGGAGGCAATCTCGCCGAGTGGAATTCTTGGATTCTCATAACGAGTCCATAGCCCCTCGAGATTCAAAACACCGATGCCACCTTGCTTACCAATCTCAATCGCTGTTTCAGGCGAGACGACCGAATCCATTGGAGCAGCAAGCATGGGAATTTCGCACTTGTATGCATCGATCTGCCAACTTGTGGAGACATCTTCTGGGTTGCGCGTTCTTCGACTAGGCACGATTGCAATATCGTCAAAAGAGTATGTCTGGCGGGCTCTTTTACCTGGAGCAATCTCGATCTCGCTCATCGCTCACCTTCCCCGATAATTCGGTGCATCGACTGTCTGGTCGATACTGTGTGGGTGGCTCTCGCGAAGTCCAGCAGAGGTTATTTGCACGAAGCGACCATTCTTCTGCAACTCTGAAATATTTCGTGCACCGGCGTAACCCATTCCTGAACGAAGACCTCCTGCAAGTTGATGAACTACCTGTGCAACAGTGCCGCGATAAGAGACTCGACCTTCTATTCCCTCTGGCACCAACTTATCCTCGGAAAGGATGTCATCTTGCATGTATCGATCCTTCGAATAAGAAGGGGTAGCACCCCGAGATGCCATAGCTGCCAACGAGCCCATTCCACGATATGACTTGAACTTGGCACCATTCTCTTCGACCCATTCACCAGGCGACTCTTCACAACCTGCGAAGAGTGAACCCAACATCACGACATCAGCACCAGCAACAATTGCTTTGACAATATCTCCGGAGTACTGGATGCCACCATCGGCAATCAACGGTATCCCTGCAGAGCTTGTGGCTTTATGTGCTTCCATAATCGCGGTGATCTGGGGAACGCCAACACCTGCAACAACGCGAGTGGTACAGATCGAACCGGGACCAACGCCCACTTTCACTGCATCTGCACCAGCATTGATCAATGCCTGGGCGCCCGCTCGTGTTGCAACATTTCCACCAATCACTTGTTGTGCAGGATTTACCCTCTTTATGCGGGCAATCGCATCGAGAACTCCTTGGTGATGTCCATGCGCAGTATCGACTACGAGCAGATCGACGCCAGCATCCATGAGCGCTTGAGCACGCGTGAAGCCATCCTCGCCTACACCGACAGCTGCGCCTGCCAACGCCCCGGAGACTTCTTTTATTTTCTTCACATGGGAAACTTGTTCCGCAATCGCCAAGTTTCGATGGATGATTCCTGCACCACCAGCTTGCGAGATTGCTATCGCCATATTGCTTTCGGTAACCGTGTCCATGGCTGAGGAGATGATGGGCACCTTGAGCGCAAATTTTTCGGTCAGGCGCGTACTGGTATCAACTTCGCTTGGCACTACCTGTGAGGCATCGGGAAGGAGCAGTACATCATCAAAAGTCAGACCGAGCATCGCTATCTTCTCGAACTCGCGCATGCTCACCTCCGCCCGTACAGCAGCTAATTCCCCAATCCTAGTGAACAGTTCGTCGGCTATCTCCCGAGCGTCGAACCCACCAACTCGCACGCCTCGTGCAGGTTATCCACCAGGCTTGCTCCCACCACGCGCTCTGCTTGCCAACCCGGACCGCCCAGAATTAATCGTGGAGCAGGTCGAAGTGGCGGTAGCGCGCTCATTGCGGAGTAATCGGCATTCTTTGCCAGCTGCGCCCAAAGGAAGACCACTGGAGGATGGGTCTTGCGGACCATATCGGCTAAGGCCTCAACTGGGGTGCGGGCACCGAGAAAATGTGTTGCGATGTTCTCTTCGGCTAACGCAGCTGCAAGTGCATGTATTGCAAGACAATGGTGTTCATCGCCGATACTTGCAAGAAGTACTGGCTTGGGATTCCGCGGAGATTCAATTTCGTTTGTGCAATCGCGCATGATTCTTTTGACGATTTCCGAGAATAGGTGTTCGACTTCGATTCCCGAGCCAGTTTCGGCCCATCTCTTTCCCACAAGTACCAGAGCCGGCACGAGGATCTCGTTCCAGGTTTTGATGATGCCGCTTGCGAGAATCTCTCGTCGAATGAGAGCTTCTACGAAGCCGCTGTCGATAGCATCAAGGGCTCGGACGATAGCGGCGACCACATCCTCTCGATCATGAAATTTCGGCAGCGGGAGCGGCTCATCAAGAGAGATGGGAGCGGCTTTAGCCACGATGGCAGCTTGCTGGGCTGGCACCCCAGAGACCACCAGGCGACGCATCACTGCTAGTCGGGCGAGGTCTTCCTCGGTATATCGGCGGTGCGAGCCGGCCTCGTGGGCGGAGGGACCTACTCCATACCGGCGATCCCATGTCCGCAGCGTTGCTGGCGCAACGCCCAGGCGATGGGCGACCTGAGCCACGGTGACCCCGCTCTCGGCCAACCCCTCAGACATTCCGGATACCCCTCTCAGGAAGAATTCACTCCCGATCCGCTCTAGGTACTTGAACAACCTATGGCGCGATTGGTAGCGTAGCGCATCAATAAGGAAAAGGTGAGTGGAAATGGCTGAGATATCACGGCTACCAATGCCCACAGCGAGCAACTGGGAGTGGCAGTTCGAAGGCTCCTGCCGGAACTACCCCGCAGAGATGTTCTTTCACCCCGAAGGAGAGCGCGGCCCGAGCCGGCGAAAGCGAATCATCGAGGCGAAGGCGATCTGCGCTTCCTGTCCTGTCCTTATGCAATGTCGCGAGCACGCCCTTGCCGTGCAAGAGCCTTACGGCATCTGGGGCGGCCTCTCTGAGGATGAGCGCGCCGAACTCATCTCCCGCTCGAACCGAATGGCGATCTAACCCACGACTTCATCACATACCCCCTCAACGAGAAAGAGGGCCAGTTGCGTAAAGCAAGTGGCCCTCTTTTTTCTCTTTCTTCTTGGTCTGTGAAGTTATCTACTGGGTGGCTTAATGCGAGTGTCCGCCAGGTCCATGCGAGTGACCATGTCCGCCCGCACCGACTGCTTCCTCTTCCTTCTTCTCGAAGACAAGCGCTTCTGTGGTGATGAACATCGCCGCAATTGACGCTGCATTAGCTAGCGCAGAGCGAGTTACCTTGACCGGATCAATCACGCCATCTTTGACGAGGTCGCCATAGATATCGGTTGCTGCGTTGTAGCCCTCATTCTTTGAGAGCGCCCGCACTTTGGCGACAACCACATAGCCCTCTTGTCCGGCATTTTCTGCTATCCAGCGAAGCGGTTCATCACATGCTTTTCGAACCAGGCGCACTCCTACAGCCTCGTCACCATCTTTGCCAAGGTCATCGGCGAGGCTATCTGCTGCGTGCACAAGTGCGGCACCGCCGCCGACAACAATTCCCTCTTCGACTGCAGCACGAGTAGCAGAGATTGCATCTTCAAGGCGATGCTTCTTCTCTTTGAGTTCGGTCTCGGTATATGCCCCAACCTTGATCACGCACACTCCGCCGGCTAGTTTGGCAACGCGTTCTTGTAACTTTTCGCGATCCCAATCGGAGTCGGCACGCTCGATTTCGTTACGAATCTCGTTTACTCGCGCTTCAACATCGCTTTTCTTGCCAGCGCCATCGACAATCGTGGTGTTGTCTTTTGTGACCACGACGCGGCGAGCGCGACCAAGTACATCGAGCCCTACTTGGTCGAGCTTGAGGCCAATCTCTGTTGAAACTACTTGGCCACCGGTGAGAATCGCGATGTCTTGGAGCATCGCTTTGCGGCGATCTCCGAAACCTGGAGCCTTGACGGCGACAGAAGTGAAAGTGCCACGCATTCGATTGACTACAAGCGTTGAAAGCGCTTCACCCTCGACATCTTCGGCGATGATGATCAATTGCTTTCCTGATTGCACGACCTTCTCGAGCAAGGGAAGGATCTCGGCGATGGCAGAGATCTTTCCACTAGTAATCAGGAGATAGGCATCTTCAAGGACTGCTTCCATTCGCTCGGCATCTGTTACGAAATAAGGAGAGATATATCCCTTATCGAACTGCATGCCTTCGGTGAAATCTAACTCGAGGTTGGTAGTCGAGGACTCTTCGACGGTGATGACACCATCTTTACCGACCTTATCCATTGCATCAGCAATCAATTCGCCAATTGCAGAATCTTGTGCAGAGATAGTCGCGATATCAGCAATCTGGGCTTTCCCCGAGACCGGAGTCGCATTCTCGTGGAGCTTCTTTGTTACTGCAGCAACGGCAGCTTCGATGCCGATCTTCAATCCCATTGGTTGCGCGCCGGCAGCAAGGTTGCGAAGTCCTTCGCGAACCATGGCCTGTGCGAGCACAGTTGCGGTAGTTGTGCCATCGCCTGCGACATCATTGGTCTTAGTTGCAACCTCTTTCACTAATTGCGCGCCCATGTTCTCGGCTGGATCAGAGAGTTCGACCTCCTTAGCAATTGTCACACCATCATTAGTGACAGTTGGTCCGCCGAACTTCTTGTCGATGACCACATTGCGGCCTTTTGGTCCAAGAGTCACCTTGACCACATCAGCGAGGATATTTACGCCACGCTCCATGCCACGACGAGCCTCTTCATCAAATTGGAGAATTTTTGCCATGAGTTATTGATCCTTAACTAGGTCGACTGAATGATTCGGTGTGTTATTCGATGATTGCGAGGATGTCGCGGGCAGAGAGCACGAGGTACTCGGTTCCCTTGAGTTTGACTTCGGTTCCGCCGTACTTGCTGTACATCACGCGATCGCCAACTTTGACATCCATCGGCACGCGAACACCATCGTCGAAACGACCTGGCCCGACTGCGACCACTTCGCCCTCTTGTGGCTTCTCTTTGGCAGTGTCTGGGATGACAAGGCCTGAAGCTGTGGTCTGTTCGGCATCGCTTGGCTTGACGACAATGCGATCTTCTAGGGGCTTAATTCCTACTGTTGCCATTACGAGGTTCCTTCCCAATATTTGTGAATTTTCGCTCTGACTGCTCAATCCACCCCGCCGGACTGGGGCGCTAAGAGTTAGCAGTGTCCGGGCTAGAGTGCTAACGCAAAGGGTAGAACCTGGCTCCCAGGCGGTCAATTTGAAGGGGCTCTAGGCCACAGGTAGCCCAGGCTCGACATCCAGTGCCAGCGAGCTGGGCGCCACCCCTGCTGCCATCGCCAGCGATCCGAGCGCTGCGACCATCGCCCCGTTATCGGTGCACAGGGCTGGGTTGGGGATGGCTAGCGCGATCCCTGATCTCTCCGCGCGCTCGCTAGCCACTGCTCGAAGGCGTGAGTTCGCCGCGACCCCTCCGGCAATGAGTAACCGATCAATACCTACTCGCTCACAAGCGGCGAGCGCCTTCATCGTCAAGACATCAACGACCGCTTCTTGGAAGGAAGCGGCGACATCTGCCCGCTCGCGCTGGGAGAGTTCTGGGTGTTTTTCAATCCATCGAGCAACAGCGCTCTTGAGCCCAGAGAAGGAGAAGGAGAATTCCTTCTCGCTCCGTTCGCTCTCATCGGCAAAGAGAGTCATGCCTCGTGGGAATTGGATGGAGTGGGGATTGCCTTCGCGGGCTAATTGATCCAGATATGGACCACCAGGAAATGGCAAGCCAAGGATGCGAGCGATCTTGTCGAACGCTTCACCAGCTGCATCATCGAAGGTCGCGCCAAGTTGGACGATATCCGAATTGATATCGCGGACCTGAAGTATCGAGGAGTGGCCACCGCTGACTAAGAGCGCGATAGTGGGTTCTGGTTCATTCTCGAAGACATCGACAGCAATATGTGCCGCAAGATGATTGACGCCATATATCGGGAGATTCAATCCCGAAGCAAGTCCCGTAGCTGCGCCCGTACCGACTAATAAAGGTCCTGCCAATCCAGGTCCACGAGTGACTGCAATCGCGTCGAGATCTGAAAGTTTCACTCGTGCTGTTGCCAATGCTCTTTCCAGCGTCGGAAAGAACGCCTCAAGATGTGCTCGCGCTGCTACCTCTGGAACGACGCCACCATATCGAGCATGTTCGGCAACACTCGATGCGATTTCATTAGCAAGTAGTTTCCGACCACGCACGATTCCGATACCTGTTTCATCACAGGAGGTTTC
>CAZPIJ010000060.1:0-1367 GCA_964586805.1 uncultured Bifidobacterium sp.
AGGTGGTAGAAGTGGCGCTACCTAAATTGCCGTCGGAAGCGCTCTTCACTCTTCGAATAGATTCGAGTGAGCCAATCCTCGCCGGCACCATCACCCGTGGCAGCTTTGGTGATCGACGAGAGTTACTTTGGGTGAGCGGTTCGCAACCAATTTTCGGCGAGCGGATTGCGCTTCCAGAGCAGAAGGGATTGCTGTCGATAGTCACCGAAGCGACTAAGGTCAACTTCACGCTCACGGGGGCGAACGGAAAGAAGTCGAGTATCTCCATCCCTGTCGATGCCATGGCGATTTGGCGGATGCCAGCGAGCGCGCGAGAGATTGAGTTCACTCGGAGTTCTCAGGGGATATTCCTTGCGCTAGCGCTTCAAAATGGCGCCGGCGTCACAACAACCTCCCTCTCCCCAGCTCAAGTGCGCGAGTTCTCTGCATTACCCGTGGTCGATTCCCGCCTCTATATCCCATCGGCGAGATAGCCGCTGGATTATTGGTAACTAGACGCGGAGTGGCATCCCTATTCGGAATCTTCTCCAGAGATACCGTGTATCCATGGGTAAGTTAAGGCCAGCAACGCGGCGCTGTACGCGCACGGGTTGCGACGCGCCTGCCCACCAAACTTTGACATATGTTTATTCGGATTCCACCGTCGTCCTTGGTCCGTTGGCAACTTACGCAGAGCCACATAGCTATGACTTATGCATCGAACATAGCGCCAAACTGACGGCACCCCGGGGTTGGGAGCTTATTCGATTAGTCAGCGACGAGATGCAACCAGGTCCTAGTGAAGATGATTTGCTCGCGATCGCAGACGCGGTTAGAAGTGTCATCACCAATGCACCTCAAGAAGTGCAACCAACCATTGGTCGTCGTGGGCATCTACGAGCAATTCGTTCCGAATAATTAGAATCACTAGCGTGCCCTACACCGAAGCTGCCCTTGCCTCTCTTATCAAGTCCTATGACATCAGGGGATTAGTAGGTTCCGAGATCGACGAGAATTTCTGTCGAGATATTGGAATTGCCTTCGCTCATTTAGTTCGATCCTCTGAAATTGTCGTTGGTTATGACATGAGGCCCTCTTCAGAATCTTTAGTTGCAGCATTCACGGCAGGGGTTCGATCCGCTGGGAGTAGCGTGGTCAATATTGGGCTCTCTGCAACTGATCAGTTGTACTTTGCCACTGGAGTTCTCAATATTCCCGGTGCCATGTTCACTGCCAGCCACAACCCTGCTCAATATCACGGAATCAAATTGGCGCGGGCTGGTGCCAAACCCATCGGAGTGCAGACTGGTCTCGAAGAGATTCGATCCGCACTACTGACTGACTCACTGCCGATTTCAGAACATCAAGGTGGTTATCGCACACTTGAT
>CAZPIJ010000060.1:1467-8310 GCA_964586805.1 uncultured Bifidobacterium sp.
GCAGATCTTGGATTGGCATTTGATGGCGATGCAGATCGGTGTTTCCTCGTCGATGAGAATGGCGTAATCGTGGAACCATCACTACTCACCGCCTTAATTGCCGAACGAGAGCTTCAGAAATTTCCGGGTAGCACAATCATTTACAGTCTGATTTCCTCACGAATCGTGCCAGAGGTGATTGCTGCTAGAGGTGGTATCCCATCTCGAAGTCGAGTTGGTCATTCGTTTATAAAATCTCAGATGGCCCAGACCAATGCGATTTTTGGCGGCGAACACTCCGGCCATTTTTATTTCCGCGACTTTTGGAATGCCGACTCTGGAATGCTCGCTGCGTTACACGCACTAGCGGCACTTGGTGCGACACCACCAGGGGTCCGATTCTCCGAGATCATCGCAAAGTATCGAAAGTACATCGGAAGTGGTGAGATAAACTCCAGAGTATCTGGGTCAGCCGAAGTCGCTGCGGCGATGCTTCGCATCGAAGAGCGGTTTGCTCAAGCCGGAGAGGTTGATCGTTTAGATGGTTTGACCATCTCGGCAATCGATTGGTGGTTAAATGTCAGGGCGTCAAATACTGAGCCGTTACTCAGGTTGAATGTCGAGGCAAACAACAGTGAGATAATGGCCCGTATCCGCGACGAGGCGTTGGAGGTGATTCGGCAGTGACGATAGATCCGAAGATTCTTGAAATCATCGTATGTCCACAGTGTCGCGGTGATGTGAAACTAGAGAACCAGGCGCTGAGCTGTCGAAAGTGCCTTCTTGATTATCCAATTCGAAATGGGATCCCAGTACTTCTTATCGACGCTGCAACTAAGCGCGGATGAAGTCCCAGAATTCAAAAATCATCCCTATCGAAGGCATCATCAAGAACTATCCCTGGGGCTCCTACTCTGCGTTGGCCCGGCATCAGGGTAAGGATGCGAGCGTTGAGCCCGAGGCAGAGTTATGGTTTGGCGATCACCCCCAAGGCCCCGCCAAGATCATTGACTCGATCGACACCCTGGAGCAAGTAACGCAGCGATTTGGTTCGCTCCCATTTCTGGCAAAGATTCTTGCTGTCGAGCACTCGCTCTCGCTCCAAGTCCACCCTGCTTTAACAGACATCCCATCGCTTGCAGCGGTTCGCAAGGATGAAAATCACAAACCCGAGATGGTGATCGCCCTTACTCGATTTGAGGCCCTTGTTGGTTTCGCGTCGAGTGAAGCAACCCTTGATCTGCTTCGGCAACTCAATTCACCGCATGTCGATCGATTGCTGACTGAACCAATTGGCCGCGGAGCCACGCATCGGGAATTGCTCGAGGGCATTCTGGGAGTCGACGATCATGACGGCATTCTTGATTCGCTGCTCGAGGGGCTCGGAAATATAGATCACACTCGAGCCAAATGGCTGCGGGAGTTGGTTGAGTTGTATGCACCGAAGCTAGATCCACTTGCCACCTTGCTCTGTGATCTCATTATTTTGGAACCAGGAGAGTGCATCTATCTGCCCCCTCGCTGCGTTCACGCTTATCTCAACGGAGTCGTCGTTGAAATCATGGCAAATAGCGATAATGTCATTCGCGGTGGACTGACACATAAGGCAATTGATAAAGGAAATTTCCTCGCACTCATTGATCTGGCTACCGAATCTGCGCAACGAATTGAGCCCAACAGCGCGCCAGGAGTCCGCCGCTGGAATCCGCCAATCTCAGACTTCTCAATCCGCGAATTCCACGGTACTGAGATAGAACAGGAATTCGATGTGGCCGACCACTCGATTGCCTTCGCTTGGCACGGTCACGCAAGCATCACGCCTTCTGATGACTCGCTTTCCGAGGTCGTGGCTATCGGCCAGCGCAACGGCGCACTTTTGCCCCCTGGCTCGTATCACATTTCCGGACATGGCTCTCTCTGGGTGGCAACGGGCAAAGGGCGGTAAAGTAGCGAGGTATCAAACGCGAGCGAGAGGCAGAGTTAGCCAGTGAGTAGAGCAACGATAATTAAGAGCGATATCGCCAATCCAGATCTAGCGGCACAGGGAAAAAAGCGGATCGAGTGGGCCGAGCGCAGCATGCCGGTGCTTGCCCAGATTCGTGATCGTTTCACCCTTGAACAGCCATTCAAAGGTGTTCGGATCTCGGCTTGCATGCATGTCACTACCGAAACTGCCAACCTCATGCGCACTCTCTCAGCCGGTGGCGCCGAGTTGGCACTCTGCGCCTCTAATCCGCTTTCCACTCAAGACGATACTGCGGCCGCTTTAGTTCACGAATATGGCATCAGCGTCTTTGCGCGAAATGCAATCGACCGTGATGGCTATTACAGCCATATCAATGCGGCGCTCGATATCGCCCCTCATTTTGTTTTTGACGATGGCTGCGACTTGGTCAATACCTTGCACACCACGCGACGCGAATTATTGCCAACAATCCTCGGTGGCTGCGAAGAGACCACCACGGGCGTCATTCGTTTAACCCAAATGTCTCGCGATGGAGCGCTCACATTCCCGATGATTGCTGTGAACGACACCGACACGAAGCACATGTTTGACAATAGATACGGCACTGGCCAGTCCACATTTGACGCGGTCTTCCGAGCTACCAACACCCTAGTTGCAGGCAAAGTCGTGGTCGTCGCTGGCTTTGGCTATTGCGGACGAGGTGTGGCTGAGCGCGCCAAAGGGCTAGGGGCGGAAGTTGTCATCACTGAAATCGATGCAACAAAGGCGCTAGATGCCATGATGCATGGCTACCGCGTCATGACAATGCACGAGGCGGCTCGCATAGGTGATGTGTTCATCACTGTCACAGGAAATCGTGATGTGCTCCGAGCAGAGCACTTCGAATCTATGAAGGACAATGCAATTATGGCGAACTCTGGCCACTTCGACATCGAAATCGATGTTGCGTGGCTCGAGAAGAATGCCCGTAAGAACTCCAAGATTCGTCACCAAACTGATGAATATGTCATGAAGGATGGTCGTCGGTTATTGCTTTTGGCGGAAGGGCGATTGGTTAACCTAGGCGCTGCAGAAGGACATCCAGCGGCAGTCATGGATCTCTCATTTGCCGATCAAGCGCTCACTGCAGAGTGGTTAGTGCACGAAGCCAAGAACTTGAAGCCGGGAGTGCACGAAGTTCCTGTTGCTATCGACAAGGAAGTGGCAGCTCTCAAGTTGCAGAGCATGGGTGGCGCTGTTGATGTGCTCACTCCAGCACAAGAGCAATATCTCAACTCTTGGGAGCATGGCAGCTAATGACCAGGATTATGGTTGTCGATGACGACCAGGATCTAGCCGAGATGTTGGCTATCGTCTTGAATGGTGATGGCATGGAAGTAGATTTAGTCGGTCGCGGCGATCAAGTCATGGAGGTTTTTCACCAATCTCCTCCCGATTTAGTGCTGCTCGATTTGATGTTGCCAGGATTAGATGGAATCGAAGTCTGTAAATTGATCCGAGCCGAATCGATGATGCCTATCGTGATGTTGACTGCAAAAGGCGATACCACTGATGTAGTCAAAGGTCTCGAAGCGGGGGCCGATGATTACATCGTCAAACCGTTCCAGACCAGCGAGTTACTTGCGCGAATCAAAGCGCGATTGCGTCGGGTTGCTACCGCCCCTAGCTCGAGCTCTAAACTTGAATTTGGTGGCGTCTCCATCGATTTGGTGGCCCATGAGGTCCGTCGCGGTGAAAAGGTTATTGCGCTCACTCGATTGGAGTTCGACCTGCTCCTTGCGTTGGCTCGAGAGCCGGGACGGGTCTTCACTCGCGAGGCGTTGCTCTCCGAGGTCTGGGGTTATCGACACTCTTCAGATACTCGATTGGTCAATGTGCATATCCAACGAATCCGATCAAAAATCGAAAAGGATCCCAACCAGCCAGAACTTGTTCTCACCGTACGCGGAGTGGGCTACCGTGCCGGCAACTTCACAGAACAGAAATAATGCGGCTCTCTAATTCTCTTGCTTTTCGAGTCTTGGGAACCACGCTGCTACTCTCGACGATTCTCGTTTCCATTCTTGCCTCTGTACTCAATCAGAGGTTAGGCGCAGGTATCAAAGAATCCAAACTCGAATCTGCATTGAATGAGAGTCGCTCGAAGATTTTTCAGAGCGAGAATAGGTTTTTATTGAGCTCTGGTCGCACAGTGGCAGATTTCCGAGACACCTTGAATCGGACAATCGTTGAGTTTCAAGAGACTAAAGGGAATGAGCGAAACCCAGAAGTCATGATTCTTCAACCAAATAGCAAATCTGATGATTTTTATCTGTACGAGCGAGTGACCAATCAAGTTTCCAAGACTTCGATACCGAAAGAATTGCGAGAGCGGGTGATGACAAACAAGGATTTGGTCTACTCATACGGAGAGATTATCTATCCCAGGGCCTTGGTCACGCCTGTTTCGGTTGAACGGCGTGAGGATGCTTTGATCATCGGTGGCAAATTGGCTATCCAGAACTATGGCCCGTTCGAGATCTATTTTCTCTTCAGCACCGCACCTGAAGAGGCGACCATTTCCCTGATCTCTCGGACATTACTTATCGGTGCCATCGCACTCATCGTGGTGCTCTTACTTATAGTGTGGGCCGTATCCCGCCAGGTAGTAACGCCTATCAGGCGCGCGGCTGAGATTGCCGAGAAGTTGTCTGCTGGAGACTTCGCGGAGCGAATGAATGTCCAGGGAGCAGATGAGATAGCCCGCCTTGCCACCTCGTTCAACGAAATGGCTAGCGCGCTACAAAACCAGATCTCAAGGTTGGAAAACCTCTCCCGCGTTCAACAACGATTTGTCTCGGATGTCTCTCATGAGCTTCGTACGCCGCTGACGACTTTGAAGATGGCTTCCGATTTGATTTACAGGCAACGACAAGAATTTGAACCGACAATTGCTCGAAGCGCCGAACTACTTTCAGCTCAACTCGAGCGATTTGAAAATCTACTCACCGAACTTCTCGAGGTGAGTAGGTTTGATGCTGGTGTAGTCAATCTCGAGCCAGAACTTGTCGATATCGTTGCGCTTGTGCAGAAGAGTATTGATTCCTTGAAACTCATCGCACAGGAGCATGGCTCTGAGTTCATATATCGCCATCCAGAGAATCCCGTGATGACAGTGGTGGATCCAAGACGATTTGATCGAATCGTAAGAAATCTCCTTAACAACGCAATTGCTTACGGTGATGGTCTACCCATCGAGGTCGAGGTGCGAGCTGGCGAGAAATCCATCGCAGTAGCTGTGCGCGATTTTGGTGTCGGTCTGAGAAAGGGTGAGGAGCTCCGGGTCTTCGACAGATTCTGGCGCGCAGATCCATCTCGGGAGCGCACTCGTGGCGGCACCGGTTTGGGTCTGTCTATTGCCCAAGAAGATGCACAACTTCACGGCGGAATCATCGAAGCGATTGGAGTGTATGGGAAAGGTTCCCTATTTGTATTGACGATTCCTAGCGATCGTAGCGAGGAACTCACAGAGAGACCATTCTCGCTCAAGCTTCAATAACAATCGGATTACTCTCCGCAGGTGCCCTCCTTCACCTCAACTGCCATCTTTACATCACTATTCTCATTAATCCTGCCCATCGCGTGCATTCGATGTGAAATTGAGGGTGCAATTATTTGCCCAGATTGTGTAACTCATTTTAGGGACCCGAGGATCTTTGGCGGGACTTTTGTGAATTCAAAAAACTTTCCTACGAAAATCTCTTCATCTCTTCCTTATGGCGAGGTGGTGTCGCGGATAGTCCTTGGTGCGAAAGATGACGGCAATGCTCGACTACAGAAAATTATTGTCGAGTCACTCGTCCGAGCCCGCGCACTATTTCCACCAAATCTCACCTTAGTTCCTATCCCAAGCACCTCAGGAGCCCGACGGCGTCGCGGGAGAGACTTTGTATTGGAAATAACCAAGAAAGTTGCTTATGAGACTGGTGATTGCGTGGAAGAACTTCTCATATCTCGGCGCAAGAGCGCTCCTCAAAAGAGCTTGAATGCCAGAGAACGGATCGAGAATATGGAGGGAGCATTTTTATGCCGATCAATGCGCAGCGATCGTATTTCCCCTCTACTTATCGTTGATGATGTTCTGACGACCGGGGCTACCATGCGCGCTGCTCTCCGAGCGCTGGCCTCCAGCGGGGCTACCTGCACTGGCGCAATCTCGGCTGCCTATTCGCCCAATTGGAAGGTAAGCCAGGCTAGATATTAGAGTGGGGGTCTTACCCGAGAAAGGCCGTACCACAGTGGTTGCTCTACTCGACAAAGTCCTGCGCGCTGGCGAAGGGCGACAAGTTAAGAAGCTTGAGCGAATGGCCCAACTGGTCAACCGATTCGAGGATGCCACCGCTGCCCTCACTGATCAGGAATTGCGTGCGAAGACTGGCGAATTCAAGGCTCGCCTCAGTGACGGTGCGGATCTGGACGATCTGCTGCCAGAGGCATTTGCCGTTGTTCGGGAAACTGCAAAACGAACCTTAGGCCAACGACATTACGATGTTCAGCTCATGGGTGGCGTCGCATTACACCGTGGGAATATCGCAGAAATGCGAACAGGTGAAGGAAAGACTCTCGTCTCAACTTTGCCGGCATACCTCAACGCGTTGACAGGCAATGGGGTCCATATCGTCACCGTCAACGACTATCTCGCTGAACGAGATAGTGAATGGATGGGACGAGTACACCGTTTCCTCGGTTTGAGCGTCGGTGTGATTCTTGCCAATATGACGCCGCAGGAACGGCGTCAGGCATACGCTGCCGACATCACATACGGCACCAACAATGACTTTGGTTTCGATTACCTTCGAGACAACATGGCTTGGTCTATCGACGATTGTGTGCAGCGCGAACATAATTTTGCACTTGTC
>CAZPIJ010000061.1:0-3164 GCA_964586805.1 uncultured Bifidobacterium sp.
TAGCGCGCCTGGTTTGGGACCAGGAGACCGGAGGTTCGAATCCTCTCGCCCCGACCAGTTACTGGTCATCAATAAGGAGTCAGGTTTTGAAGAGCGCAGTTGAGATTCTTAGCCCCACCCGTGTTCGTCTCACCGTAGACGCTCCATTTTCAGATCTCGAACCCCATTTTGCTAAGGCATATAAAGAGATCGCGACCAAGGTTTCGATTCCAGGCTTCCGCAAGGGCAAGATTCCGGCCGCACTCATCGATCAGCGAGTGGGTCGAGCAGCCGTGCTCGATGAGGCAATCAACATTGCGCTGCCTCAGTTATATGTCGCAGCGGCACAAGAACACGATGTCCGAGTCCTTGGTCGCCCAGAGGTCGATATCAAAGAACTGGTTGATAAAGAGAAACTCTCCTTCACTGTCGAAGTCGATGTGCGCCCAAAGTTAGAACTTCCTGATCTTGCTGGCATCACTCTCACCGTCGATGCAGTTGAGATTACTGAAGCAGAGATCGACGAACAGGTCGAGTCTTTGCGAATTCGTTTCGGCACCCTCACAACTGTTGAGAAGAATGTCGAGAACGGAGATTTCGTCTCGCTCAATCTGATTGCACGAATCAACGGTGAAGTAGTTGATGGTGGCACCGCTAACAACATCTCCTACGAAGTCGGCAGCGACAAAATGCTCCCTGGTCTCGACGATGCGCTTCAGGGAATGGGCGCTGGCCAGACCAAGACCTTCTCGACAGAACTCTTCGGTGGCGAACCGGGCTCTGATAGTGAAGGCGGTGCAGCAGGCGAAGTCGAAGTGACTCTCAATGCCGTAAAGAAGCGCGAACTACCGACGCTAGATGATTCTTTTGCCGCTCTAGCCAGCGAATTTGAGACGCTCGCAGAGTTGCGTTCAGATTTCAAGACTCGCTTGGAGCGAGTCAAATCCCTCGAACAGGGCGCACAAGCCCGCGATCTACTCGTTGAGGAATTGCTTACCAAGGTCGAGATCCCAATTCCGGAAAGCTATGTTTTGGCAGAGACTGAAGAACACCTTAAGGGCGAGGGACGAGAGTCTGATGATGCCCACCGTGCCGAGGTCGATGCCGACCTTCGCAAATCGTTGAAGAACAACTTTCTCCTGGATGCCATCGTCGACCAAGAGAAGGTCGAAGTGAGTGAAGAAGAACTCAGTGAATTCATCGTGCGAACCGCGATGCGATACGGCATGGCCCCTGATCAGTTCACCAACGAGGTGGCCAAGGCGGGGCAGCTCTCCTCATTGGTTGCCGATGTCGCACGGAGCAAGGCGCTGGCCGTGGTACTCGGCCGGGCCACAATTGTCGACAAGAACGGCAAGAGCATAGATATCGAAGCGCTCCGCCCCCAACTCAAGAAATAGTAAATCGCTCCCAAATATGCCCTGAGCGAACAAAGAGCACTTTCCGGAAGTAAATGGCGTAGTTGCTTGTTAGGGTAATTACATTCCATTCGAGAAAGCAGGCAGAGCGTGGGACTCATAACCCCAGATAGCCCGGTGGCGCGCGGCGCGCGTGCAGGTGGTCAACTCGACGACGAGGTCTACCACCGGTTACTACAAGAGCGAATCATCTTCCTTGGTTCGGTGGTAGAAGATTCGATGGCAAATGCGATCGCAGCACAATTACTTCTGCTTGCCGCCGAAGATTCTGAGAAAGACATCTACCTCTACATCAACTCACCCGGTGGTTCGATCAGCGCCGGTATGGCGATTTACGACACGATGCAATACATCAAAAACGATGTTGCCACTGTCGCGATGGGCCTTGCTGCATCGATGGGGCAATTCTTGCTCTGCGCAGGTGCTCCTGGAAAACGCTATGCATTGCCACACGCTCGCATCATGATGCACCAACCTTCCGGCGGCATCGGCGGAACGGCTAGTGACATCAAGATCCAAGCAGAGCAAATGGCAGCGACTAAAAAATCGATGGCCGAACTCATCGCCTTCCATACCGGGCAATCCATCGACACAATCCAAGAAGATTCCGATCGCGACCGGTGGTTCACGGCCGAACAAGCCAAGGAGTACGGCTTCGTCGATCATGTAGTCCGTTCGGCACGACAAGTTTCCGGAAGCGGAGGAACCCAGCGATGAAAGAGACCCTCAAACCTGGCGAGATAACCAATCGCTATGTGCTCCCAGTCATTGAAGAGAAAACCTCGTACGGCTTCAAGCGAATGGATCCCTACACCAAACTCTTCGAAGAGCGAATCATCTTCCTTGGCACCCCTATCGACGACACCGTGGCAAACGATGTGATGGCGCAGTTGCTCACATTGGAATCCATGGATCCCGATCGCGACATCATGCTCTACATCAACTCACCGGGTGGGTCGTTCACAGCTCTCACGGCGATTTACGACACCATGCAATTCGTCCGCCCCGACATCATGACGATCTGCCTTGGCCAAGCGGCATCAGCAGCTGCAGTCATCTTGACTGGTGGCACAAAGGGCAAGCGCTACGCTCTCGAAAATTCTCGGATCCTGCTCCATCAACCCTCCAGCGAGGGTGGTGGACAAGGCTCGGACATCGAGATTCAAGCGAAAGAAATCATGCGTATGCGTGACTTGCTCGTCGACATGCTCGCCAAGCACTCCAACCACACCGCCGAGCAAATTACGAAAGAGATTGATCGCGACAAGATCCTCACCGCTCAAGAGGCGGTCGAGTGGGGCTTGATCGATCAGGTGCTTTCCACCCGCAAAGCCAACACGGGCAAGTAGTTCCCGAGCAACTTCGTCCTCTAATAGCGAACAGATTCCAAGGATAAAACCCGGCAAAGGTCGGGTTTTATCCGTACCCTTTACTTATTGCTTGGGATTGCTCAGAGAAGCTTTCATAGACGAAGGAGGCCACCATGCCGCGCATTGGCGAGAGCAGTGAGTTGCTCAAGTGCTCCTTCTGTGGCAAATCCCAGAAACAGGTGAAGAAGCTCATCGCAGGACCAGGGGTCTACATTTGCGATGAATGCATCGAACTCTGTAACGAAATCATCGTTGAAGAACTCTCCAGCGCGAGTGCTGTCTCACTTCAAGAACTTCCTAAGCCACACGAAATCTTTGAATTCCTCAATCAATATGTCATAGGCCAGGATCGAGCAAAGAAATCTCTCTCGGTGGCGGTCTATAACCATTACAAACG
>CAZPIJ010000061.1:3264-8290 GCA_964586805.1 uncultured Bifidobacterium sp.
GACGAGATCGATAAAGTCGCCCGCAAGAGTGAGAATCCATCAATCACTCGTGATGTCTCTGGTGAAGGCGTCCAGCAGGCGCTCTTGAAAATAATCGAAGGAACCACCGCTTCTGTGCCACCACAAGGCGGCCGCAAACATCCGCATCAAGAGTTCATACAGATCGACACTACGAATGTGCTTTTCATCGTGGGTGGCGCATTTGCCGGTCTCGACAAAATCATCGAAGCGCGAATGGGCGGCAAGGGCCTTGGCTTCAATGCCACCTTGCAGAGCGCTGCCGAGCGCAATGCCAGTGACATCTTTAGCAATGTGCTCCCCGAGGACCTATTGAAGTTCGGGATGATTCCTGAATTTGTCGGCCGCCTTCCGGTCATCACGAGCGTGGATGCTCTCGATCACGAGGCGTTGATGCAGATTCTGACCGAACCAAAGAATGCATTGACCAAGCAGTACCAAAAACTCTTTGAACTCGATGGTGTTGAGTTGGAATTCACCGACGAAGCACTCACCGCAGTTGCCGAACAGGCAATCAAGCGCGGCACCGGGGCCCGCGGCCTTCGAGCAATCATGGAAGAGGTGCTCTTGACCGTGATGTTCGACACCCCGAGCCGAAAAGATATCGCTCGCGTTGTGATCAATGCCGAGTCTGTTACCGAACAAGCGCCGCCGACCTTAGTTCTTCGCGAAGATGGGGAAGCCGAGAAGAGCGCCTAAGATTGCCCGCTATGGCAGCCGATCAGGAACTACCTACACACTTCTCGCCGGCTGACCTCGAGGCCCCGCTTTATCAGAGTTGGTTAGAACAGGGTTACTTCACCGCCGACGCGCGATCATCGAAGCCACCATTCTGCATCGTCATCCCACCTCCCAATGTCACCGGAAGTTTGCATATCGGCCACGCACTCGACCACACCCTTCAAGACACGCTCATTCGTCGCCGCAGGATGCAAGGTTATGAGGCGCTCTGGCTGCCAGGAATGGACCATGCGGGGATTGCAACGCAGAATGTTGTTGAGAAACAACTAGCACAAGAGAAGAAATCTCGGCACGACTTCGGCCGCGAAGAGTTCGTCAAGAAAGTCTGGGAGTGGAAGAGCCAATCAGGTGGTGCGATTCTCGGACAAATGAAACGCCTGGGCAATAGCGTGGATTGGTCTCGCGAACGATTCACCATGGACGAAGGGCTCTCCCGCGCTGTTCTCACAATTTTCAAGCGCCTCTATGAGAAAGAATTGATTTACCGAGCCGAACGGATCATTAATTGGTGCCCTCGCTGTCTGACCGCGCTCAGCGATATCGAGGTCGAACATAGCGATGATGCTGGCGAATTTATTCAAGTTCGCTATGGCGATGAGCACCTCAACATCACAGTAGCAACTACACGACCCGAGACGATGCTGGGCGATGGCGCTGTTGCAGTGCATCCTGATGATGATCGCTACAAGCACATGATTGGCAAAGAAGTTTTGTTGCCACTTGTCAATCGGATGATTCCCATCATTGCTGATGAATTAGTTGAGCCAGAATTCGGAACGGGTGCAGTCAAGGTGACCGCTGCCCATGATCCCAACGATTTCGAGATGGGTCGACGACACAATGTTCCGATGATCGTGATCATGAATGAGCACGGCATTATGGAAGGTACGGGAACTGAATTCGATGGTATGGATCGGTTCGTTGCTCGTACTGCAGTAGTCGAACGCCTCCGCGAAATGGGTCGGGTAGTCTCGGAAAAGCGCCCCTATCTCCATGCTGTCGGCCACTGCTCGCGATGCGATACCACGGTCGAGCCGCGTCTTTCGATGCAGTGGTTTGTCAAGGTCGCTCCACTTGCCAAGGCTGCTGGTGATGCAGTCCGCAAAGGTCTGGTGAAGATTGAACCTGAAGAGTTAGCGCCTCGCTATTTCGAATGGGTCGACAACATGCACGATTGGTGTATCTCGCGCCAATTGTGGTGGGGACATCGGATCCCCGTTTGGTATGGGCCTAACGACGAGGTCAAAGTTGTTGGACCTGACGAAAAGGCGCCTGAGGGTTGGACCCAAGATCCTGATGTACTTGATACCTGGTTTTCTTCTGCTCTCTGGCCCTTCTCAACGCTAGGTTGGCCAGATAACACCGAGGACTTGAAGAAGTTCTATCCCACCAGCGTCCTTGTAACGGGTTACGACATCCTTTTCTTCTGGGTTGCACGCATGATGATATTTGGACTCTTTGCCATGGACGGAGTGCCACCTTTTCACATCATCGCTCTCCACGGTCTAGTCCGCGATAAGCACGGCAAGAAGATGAGTAAGTCACGAGGAAATACCATCGATCCACTGGAATTTATGGATAAATATGGCGCCGATGCGCTGCGATTCTCCCTTGCTCGTGGCGCAAATCCCGGAACTGATCAAGCTCTAGCCGAAGAGTGGGTAGCAGGGTCGCGAAATTTTGCGACCAAACTCTGGAATGCTTCACGATTCGCATTGATGAATGGCGCCACTACATCGAGAGGATTGCCTGCTGCGAAAGATCTTTCGCAAATCGATAATTGGATTATCTCTCGCTTGCATCAGACTATCAAAGAGGCAGATGGATATTTCGAGGCATTCGAGTTTGCGAAAGCGTGCGAGGCGATTTATCACTTCGCTTGGGACGATTTCTGTGATTGGTACCTGGAACTTGCTAAATCCTCATTTTCTCAAGGGGGAGTCGAGGCAGCGAACGCGCAGGCGGTTATTGGACATGTCCTGGATAACTTGTTGCGCATTCTCCATCCAGTAATGCCGTTCATTACCGAAGCGTTATGGAAGAAGTTCACCGGTGGCCAGAGTCTAGTTATTGCATCGTGGCCAGAAGCTGATCTCACTCGTATCAATGAGCAGAGCAATGCGGCAATGGAGCAGGTCAAAACTGTGATTACCGAAGTGCGCCGATTCCGCAATGATCAGGGGGTAAAGCCATCTGCTCCCATTCGGGGGCGGTTCCTTGGAATCGAGAAGAGCGCCATCGCGCCATTTGAACAGGCGATTCGAGGAGTTTTACGAATAACCGCACCCGATCAATCGTTCGCTCCTTCTGGTTCGATCTTGGTTGCTGCAATGACATGCGAATTTGATCTATCAGGGACCGTAGATGTTGCCGCGGAGCGATCTCGACTAGAGAAAGACCTAGCAACTGCCCAGAGAGATCGTGAGACTGCACGAGTCAAACTAGATAATGCAGATTTTGTGGCGAAGGCGCCTGAGAAGGTCGTTGCCACTATCAAATCCCGATTAGCCGAGTGCGATCTAGATATTGCGCGAATCACCGAACAGCTCAGCAAACTCCCCGGTTGAGTGTGATGTCGGAGGATATTGATGCGCGACTTTCGGAGATAACCGAAGAGTTGAATGCTCGTTGGCCAGAGAGCAAAATCGAGCCAAGTCTGGATCGAATCAAGTTATTACTAGATTATTTAGGCAATCCGCAGAGAAACTTCCGTTCCATTCATATCGCGGGCACCAATGGCAAGACCTCTACCTCTCGAATGATCGAATCCCTCTTGCGCGCCTTCGGAATTCGAACCGGTCGGTACACCAGTCCGCACCTTGAGGATATCCGTGAGCGGATTTCCTTCAATGGCGAGAACATCACATCCGAATACTTCATATATACCTATGAAGATATCAAGCCGTACATCGAGTTAGTTGACGCACAATCCACCCACCCACTCTCTTACTTCGAAGTGTTGACTGCCATGGCATATGCAGCATTCGCGGATGCGCCTATCGATGTCGCGGTAATCGAATGCGGCATGGGCGGAGCATGGGATGCAACCAATGTGATTGATTCTGATGTTGCAGTCATGACGCCTATCGGGCTGGACCATCAGGAATATCTGGGAAACACCATCGCCGAGATTGCGTTCACGAAAGCTGGAATATTTCGCAGCGGCAAACCTTCAGTATTAGCCCATCAAACGCGAGAAGCTGCCGAAGTTCTGCTCAGGGAAGGGGCGAAGACCGAATCCATTCCGCTCCGTGAGGGTTTGGATTTCGCACTTCGTCATCGAGATGTGGCCGTTGGCGGGCAGCTGCTCACCATCCAAGGTATTGGCGGTACCTACGACGAGATCTTCTTACCGCTCCACGGGCGCCATCAGGCCTCGAATGCGGCATTAGCTCTGACCGCAGTTGAGGCTTTTTTGGGAGGTGGGGCGCAACGATTGGACCTGGATGCCATAAGGGATGGGTTTGCCAATGTCTCATCACCGGGACGACTTGAAGTAGTACACCGAAATCCCACGATCATCATCGATGCTGCACATAACCCTCATGGCGCACTTGCATTAAATGAAGCGCTCGCCGAAGAGTTTGCTTTTGATAAGTTGATTGCGATTGTCGCAATTTTGGCCGACAAGGATGTGACACATTTTCTTGCTGAGCTCTCACATGGCGTTGACGAAATCATCGTGACTGAGAATTCGTCTTCACGCGCATTACCAACCGAAAAACTCTTCGCGATTGCACAAGAGATCTTTGAAGAGGATCAGGTGAGTTCAGCTGGCTCCATCAAACGCGCCATCGAGCTCGCCATCGACCGGGCAACTCAACCCGAGCACTCGCGATCATCGGTGGGTATTCTGATAACTGGATCGGTCGTTACTGCGGGGCAGGCGCGAACACTTCTCAAGAAGGGTAAATGACCATGCGGATGCTGGCATCAAGTGTTCTGGTGATGGAGTCCTTCACCATGGGTTTTGCGTTATTGATTGCCATGAATTCATCTGACACCTGGGAGTTGGCCGCAGGAGCTCTCCTTGCGATTCTGCTCCTTCTGGCGCCCGGACTCCTCAAGCGAAAATCGGGTTGGGTCATCGGCTCTGTGCTGCAAATTCCATTGATTGCATATGGCATGGTCGTAACGATGATGTATTTCCTCGGCGGGATTTTCGCGCTCCTGTGGGTCGCGGCAATC
The DNA here is from genome assembly GCA_964586805.1 of uncultured Bifidobacterium sp. Taxonomy (GTDB): domain Bacteria; phylum Actinomycetota; class Actinomycetes; order Nanopelagicales; family Nanopelagicaceae; genus IMCC26077. The sequence goes on from CAZPIJ010000061.1 coordinate 8,212, forward strand.
GTCGTCGGCAGGGCCGGGGAGGCAGCCCGCGCTCGTCTGACCCCTCAATGAGCCGTTAGGCTGTAGCCATGGAACGGAC
>CAZPIJ010000062.1:0-3729 GCA_964586805.1 uncultured Bifidobacterium sp.
GAGCAAATATCTACGAGCGGCAAGGGAAGAAATCACAAGCTCTGAAAGAGCTCGAGAAAATCGTCTTAGCAGATAGCAAGTACCCACAAGTCATGGAGCGGATCAAAGGGCTACGCACGACGGGAACTGGGTAGATCTGGCGTGTCAATCGCACAGGTTGAAGCGAAAAGAGTCGAGAATATGAGTGGCCCCTGGAAGTATCAGTTCCAGGGGCCTTAACTCTTCGCCGGCGCGCATCTCCTTCGGCATTCACCAAGCAATGTGAGCTGATCCATACATCACATCCCTGGTGTAACTAGTCACCTAGTTACGCGCAATGGGCGCCTTCTACGGCTCGAACCTTACGTTCGCCAACTCCGCGATGATCAGTTGCGTTTTACATAAATAACGCTACTTAGGTAGCTATTTATGTAGTTGGTATCCGATCCGACCCCTCATTGATTTCCTTTTGTCTACTCTCAATGAAGTTGGCTAATTTCTACACCTGCCGATTTCGGCGCACAAGGGGGGTTCCCACACTTTTTTCTCAAGGAATACTTGAGAGTTTTGGGGGCGAGCCCGCTCATTTGCTCGATTTTTTACAAAAACCTTGACAGCTGCCAAATGGTGTGAGAAAGGGGCGATAATAGATTTTCTACAATCTAGTGTCACAGTTACATAAACTTATGCCAATTGGTAGTTAATTCATTGTTATTTAAAAGTCACTCAATTACCCTCATTAAAAATCTCGAAAGAGATTGCACACCAATCTGGGGGAAAATTGAAAAAGAACCTAACTAGTCGCAAAGTAGTTTCCATTGCGGCTGTTGCAGCTCTTGGTCTCAGCCTTATGACTGTGACTACAAGCTCTGCAGCAGACAAGACATGGAGCTGTAAGCCGACTAAGGCAAAGCCAGTAAAGATTCGCGTCATCGAATACTTCGCAGGTCCAGCTCGTACTCCACTCCTCAACGCATTTGCTCGTCAATTCGAGTCAACCCGTCCAGGAGTAAAAGTAGAAATCATCTCGCCATCACAGGCAGATTCACCAGCAAAGATCACGCAACTTCTACAAGCAAAGGCTGTAGATATCGTTGAGCCAGCTGGTGCCATCATGGGACAAGCTCTTTCAGCGAATCAACTTGCTGACATCTATCCATACTTCACCAAGACCAAAGCATGGTCTGGTCTCACCGAGTACTCGCAGCTCCAAGCTCAGATCAATAAGGGCAAGGGCAAGATGTACATGGTGCCAAACGGCTACTACGTCAAGGCATCTTTCGTTCGTACTGAGCCTTTCAAGAACGCAGGCGTCGCAATTCCTGTGACATGGACCGATATCCTCAATGCCAAGAAGATCCAAACCGATAAGTCATACGTCTATTCGATGCGTGGCGCTCGTGCTTCGTTCACTCAGGCAATCTTCGTTATCCGTGCGTATAACGCGCCAGATCTAAACGCTGGTGGGTACTACAACAAGGATGGCAAGTCCATGTTCAACAATCCAAAGTCGAAGGAAGCGCTCGATCTCCTTATGAAGATCTGGAAAGACGTTTCACCACCAGCATCCGTTTCATGGGGCTACCCAGAGATGGTGCAGGGCTTCGTCGATGGAACTGCTAACTACTTGATCCAAGACAATGAAGTTATTCAGATCGTCGAAGACAAGTACGCACCATTCGAGAGCGGCAAGTGGATCATGGCGCAAATGCCAAAGGGTCCTGGCGGATATTCAGCTCAAGATGTGAGCGGTGGCGGTTGGTCAGTAGCTGAGGCATCAAAGTGCAAGAACATTGCCTCTGATTTCCTCGCGTTCATCTCTTCGGATCCACAAGCATCAATCTTTGCTCGCGCCTACGGCGTTGGCCCAATCACTAAGACAGCTGCGAAGGATCCATTCTTCAAGACTGGCGCATGGGCTATTTACGACAAGATTGGTAAGGATCCCAAGGAAATCAAGCTTGATGGAAGCGATGTAGCAAAGCCTTGCTATGGCGAATTCTTCACTCAGGCTGATAAAGATATGGCAGCGATGTTTGCTGGCAATCTGAAGACCGAGGATGCGCTCAAGCAATGGGCTGCATACTGGGATGGACCTAAGTGCAAGTCCTAAGGGGCTAGCGCTTTTACAATCTAGTTAAAGTAATACAGATATAGAGTCAGTGGCCGGCGAAATGTCGGCCACTGCTCTCTGTTACAGGACAATAATTCAGCCAGTGGACATAAAGCGATAGGGGGTTGACCATGAGTAGCACCTTCCGAATACAAGAGAAGCACAGCGGGAAGACGCGGAACATCCTTGCTCCACTCTGGTTCCTCTTACCTGCACTCATTCTGATCTGCATTTTCATCTATTACCCGGTTGTCCGAACTGCCGGACTCTCATTCCAGAATTTCAAGTTATATGCACAAGACGAGATTTATTACGCCGGATTCCAGAATTTCTCGACGATTTTCAACGATCTCCATTTTAAGCGGATTATTGTCAACTCAATTATTTGGGTAGTAGTCTCACTATTCTTCCAATTCACTATCGGCTTCGTTCTTGCACTTTATTTAAATACGAAATTTAGGTTCTCTGGGCTCTACCAAGCAATCATCTTTATCCCATGGGCTCTCTCTGGTTTCTTGATGGGGCTAATCTGGAAATGGATATTTGACGACAACCTCGGAATCATGAACACGATTCTTGAAGGAATCGGGCTTATCGATAAGCCCATTCCATGGCTCTCGAATGACAAGTGGGCGATGGCAGCGGTTATCATTGCCAATATCTGGTACGGCGTCACTTTCTTTGTCATCATGATCTTGGCAGCTCTTCAGGGAGTGCCAAAGGAGATTCTCGAAGCAGCTGAACTCGATGGCGCCTCCTCCCGACAACGCCTCTTTCTGGTGATAGTTCCCTTTATCAAGAGCACCCTTGTGCTTATCATTTTGTTACGCGTTATTTGGATAACTAACTTCCCAGACCTAATTTTCGGTATGACTAGCGGCGGACCCAATGAACAGACGCACATTCTCTCTTCATGGTTAGTACAGAAGATCACATACGATCAAGATTGGGGAGCAGGTTCGGCTCTTGGTATGTTCATCTTGATAATTCTCTTCATCTTCTCAGTCTTCTATCTTCTCGCCGTCAAAATAGAGGACGGTGACAAATAAGATGCTTAAAGGCTTCAGTAAAGGGGCCAAAATCTCGGTTTTAACGATTTGGTTTCTCTTCACAATCTTCCCGCTCTACTGGATGTTTCTCACCTCGATTCGCCCAGTGCGCGAGGTGACTAAACATTTCTTCTGGCCAAGAAGTAATTCGACGTTAGAGAGTTACCGAGCGCTATTTCGTGACTATGCTTTTGGTACCTACTTGAGAAATAGTTTTATTGTCGCGGTGGCTGCATCTGCCCTAGTAATTTTCATTGGAATGCTCGGTGCCTATTCCTTGGCTCGCTATCGCTTTCAAGGCAAATCCCAGGTTATGTTGGTCTTTCTTGTAACTCAGATGATTCCGGGGCTAATCGCGTTAGCGCCACTCTACTTATTGCTCTCCCGCCTAAATCTGCTCAACACGTTGATTGCACTCGTGCTCTGTTATCTCGGCGGCATGATTCCGTTTGCCACGCTGATGCTTCGGGGGTTCCTGCAACAGATTCCGCCAGAGCTAGATGAGGCAGCGCTGATTGATGGCTGTAATCGAGTATCCGCACTATTTCGTGTCATCTTCCCAGTCGCGCTTCCGGGGGTAGCAGCAAC
>CAZPIJ010000062.1:3829-8269 GCA_964586805.1 uncultured Bifidobacterium sp.
TATCCGCACTATTTCGTGTCATCTTCCCAGTCGCGCTTCCGGGGGTAGCAGCAACTTTCATCTTCTCATTCGTCCAGTGTTGGAATGAGCTCTTCCTCGCCATGGTTCTCATAGACTCAGATGCAAATAAAACATTCCCTGTAGCCGAACGCTCGTTTATTGGGGCCTACTTCATCGAATGGGGCGGTCTTGCCGCATCAGTCATGATTGGCATCATTCCGACGATGATCATGTTTGGTTTGATGTCAAAATTTATGATCAGCGGCCTGTCGGCGGGAATCGTAAAGGGCTGATAATGGAATTTGACCTACAAGAACTTAAGTCGGAGTGGAACCTCGACCCTGGTTACCACCATGTCAATCATGGCTCGTTCGGTGCAGTGCCAATCGTGGTGCAGCAGGTGCAGTCTCAGTGGCGCGAGCGAATTCAGCGTAATCCAGTGAAGTTCTTTGCTCGAGAATTAAAGGATGAGGTGGCAAGCGCACGCGCTCATGTCGCCCGGTTCCTGGGACAAGCGGGCGATCAAATTGCCCTTATTCGGAATACCACCGAAGGTGCAAGCACAGTTATGCGGGGATTTCCGCTCAAATCTGGGGACGAAGTAATCGTGCTTAATCAAGAGTACGGCGCAGTCACCAAGGCAGTGGCCCGAGCTTGCGATGCTTCTGGAGCCAAGCTTGTCGAGATTGATGTCGACTACCTTGATACTGATGAACAAGTTATTTTGAAGATAATCGCGGGTATCACCAAGAAGACTCGGATGCTAGTCATCGATCACATCACATCGGCAACAGCGAGAACCTTTCCAATCTATGAATTGAGCAAGGTTTGCAGAGAGAACTCAATTGTTTATGTAGTTGATGCTTCGCATTCTCCAGGGACGATTGACACTGATTTGGATCGACTCGATGCAGACTTCTGGTTCGGTAATCTCCACAAATGGGTTTCAGCGCCACTAGGCGTTGGTGTATTGCGGGTGGCGCCCCGTTGGCAAGAGGTGCTTCGGCCACTTATCGTTTCGTGGAGAGATGATGAACCATATCCATTCCCGTGGGACATGTTAGGCACCGTCGATCCAACATCGTGGTTGAGTGCACCGAGTGCAATCGAATTCTTCTCAAAGATTGGCTGGGAGCGCGTTCGTAAAGCTAATCATCAACGAATGATGTACGGCAGGGAATTGGTGATGAAGGAACTTGGCGTCTCTCTGGAGCAAATTCGAGTTGATTTTCTCCCTCTTGGTGTAGTTCCAATACTCAACATGGCTGGTGGCCGGGATGGCTCGGCTGCGGTACAGGCGAAGATTGCGGGGGAATATAAAGTAGAAGTTCCAATTTCGTTTATTGCGGATAAGTACTATTTGCGAATCTCCGGGATGCTCTACAACACGCCACAGGATTACGAAGCGCTCGCTTTAGCTGTGCGAAAAACTTTTAATTAGAGGTAGTTCTTACTTTTTCGATGACGCTAGCCACAATATGCTCTTCGAGCAGTTGCGAGATTTCGTCGGGATCATTTGATAACAAGGCATCAAGAAGCTTTTGATGTTTGGCAGCTTTATGTGACGTGTCATCCATCGGCCCCATGCGAGCGAACTTCATCCGAATGCGCGAGAGGATGCTGTTCCAGAGCTGCAGAGTATGTTCGCTGCCACCCACTTGCATGGTTATCAAATGGAATTTGGCATCTGCCTCTTCGGCCATCTTTGAATTTCCGGTTTCAGCACCGATTCGCATCGCAGTTATCTGCTCATTTAGCGAGGCCACGGCACTGGATGAAAATTTTAAGTTTGTATTACAGAGAGCGAATTTCTCTAACAAGAGCCGCATTGGAATGAGTACTTCGGCTATCTCATGATTGGAAACTTCGGCAACGAAGACGCCACGATTGGGGTAATGGAAGAGCAGACCTTCACTCTCAAGCTCCCGGAGCGCTTCGCGAACTGGCCCTGGGCTGCAGGAGAACTGCTTGCAAATCTCCTCTTGTTTTATTTGGGTTCCAGGAGGAAGCGTTCCAAAAATAATAGATTCTCGGAGAGTGTCTACCAGCTGATTTCGAGTGGGCGAAAGCGATCCAAGGTTCAAGCTAGGCGTGCCTTTTTTAAGATTCATAGCCCGCTCCTCTCACCCTTCGCAAAGTCTAACTAGCAAGGCACACCTTCGCTAGATTGTAGATTGTTGCAAAAAGATAACGAGTGAAAATATGTTGGATTGCGGCCTTTATGGGGGCTACGCTCGGCTAAAGCCGGTCATTTCTTTGAGGTGACGGCAACGGTATTTCATTAATGACAGGGGAGTAGATGGCTCACATTCAAGGAGAGCAGCGCCGCGAGGTCGACAAGCGCTCGACCATGGGATTGCCCCACGATGAAATCAAAACCTTAGAGCGAATCCAAGAGCGCGTGCTCTGGTTGTCGACGCGAATGATTGATCATGCAAATCGCGAGCGAGAGAATCTCGATGGCTTGAAAGTCGGTGGCCATCAAGCATCGAGCGCTTCCATGGTCTCTCTAATGACTGCCTTGTATTTCAATTACCTTGATGCTGAAGATCGAGTTAGCGTCAAACCACACGCGTCACCTGTTTTTCACTCAATTCAATACTTACTTGGAAATCTTGATAAGAGATATCTCACTCAACTTCGTACCGCTGGAGGGCTGCAGAGCTACCCATCGCGTACCAAAGATCCCGATATCGTTGATTTCTCGACCGGCTCGGTTGGGTTAGGTGCTGTTGCACCGCTCTTTGCAGCTGCTACCCGTCGTTATGTAGATGCCCACTTTGGACCACGCCCACATTCGCGTTTTGTCGCAATTATTGGCGATGCCGAGTTGGATGAGGGAAATATCTGGGAGGCATTAGCTGATCCAGCAACTGATGGACTGGGAAATGTCATGTGGATTGTCGATTTTAATCGCCAATCCCTCGACCGCGTGATACCTGGAATCCGAATCTCACAATGGCGCGCGCAATTCGAAGCTGCTGGCTGGCACGTTCGAGAGATTAAATATGGCTCTCGTCTTGAAGAGGTTTTCGCACTCGACGGAAGTGCACCATTTAAAAGCTGGTTTGATGATATTCCTAATGAGCAATACCAATCACTCTTTGGGCTAACTCCTGCAGAGGCAAGAGCTCGCTTCCTTGAAGGAGCGCCGATTGGAACTGATCAATTCCTCAGCGCGTTCAATGATCAAGAGCTTTTTGAGATATTGACAGACTTAGGTGGACATAATGTGGATTCACTCTTGCAAGCATTTGCCGAATGCGATGCGGTAACTGATCGACCAAGTGTGGTTTTCGCGTACACGATTAAGGGATGGCATTTACCTATTGCAGGAGATCCTCGAAATCATTCTGCTCAGATTTCGAAGGTCCAGATCGATGAGCTGCGAGCCAGAGTGGGGCTCACTGTTGAGAACGAATGGGAACGGTTTGAGCCTGGTAGCGCTGAAGATGCTCTCGTTCGAGCTCGTGGAGTTGCGCTCGCGCGCCCAGAGCCATCAGTGGATAGCAAGATCACGATTCCCATCACGACTGGAATAAAAGGGACGGGCAATTCATCGACGCAGGAGATTTTTGGACGGGTATTGAGTGAGATCAGCCGCGACGAACAGATCCGGCCATATTTAGTTACCACTGCACCCGATGTTGCCACCTCAACAAACCTAGGTGGCTTCATCAATAGGACGGGAGTCTTCCATCCCGAGCAGCGCCGTCGTTGGAACGAAGATCCAATTCTCAAATGGGCAGAAGGACCGTCTGGCCAACATATCGAGCTTGGCATTAGCGAGATGAATCTCTTCAGTCTCTTGGGGCAACTGGGACTTGCCAAGGATCTTCATAACCAGGGATTAATTCCGATCGGAACTGTTTATGATCCATTCGTACTTCGAGGTCTAGATGCATTTATCTACAGCGTTTATTCGGGGGCTAAGTTCATCGTCACTGGCACTCCATCGGGAATCACGCTTGCGCCCGAAGGCGGCGCTCATCAATCGACGATCACGCCATCAGTTGGCATCGAATTGCCAGGCGTGGTGTTAATCGAACCCGCTTATGGTCAAGCTCTTGATTGGCTCTTCTGCGATGCAGTTGCGCACGTTGCTGGTAGCAAGATTGATACCACTCCAGACTTACGCCCTAACGAGTTAGCTTTCTACTTCCGGCTAACAACAAGGTCGATTGATCAGATGCCATTTGCAAACGCGCGAGAGCGACTTGGTGAAGCAACCCTGCGAGCTCAAGTGTTAGCGGGGGCATATCGATTAGTTGATGGACGAGCAGCACTTGCCAAGAGCGATGATTTCGCGGCACCAACAGTCCACCTTGTCGGGTGTGGTGCGGTGATGCCTGAAGTACTCGAAGCTGCAGCAGAGTTAGCTAATGAAGGGGTCATTGCCCATGTGGTGGATGTGACTTCGCCAGGACGGTTGTACGGCAG
>CAZPIJ010000063.1:0-7838 GCA_964586805.1 uncultured Bifidobacterium sp.
CTAGCGATGCAGATCAGAGCGTGGCACGACTTCGCGAGCAAGTGGCCACGATCAACGCGGTTGGTGACCTTGCTGCGCTGGCGATGGCGGTCGAACAAATCCCACCACTCATCGATGAGCAACGCGCTGCTTATGCGGCAAAGAAAGCTCAAGCGGCACAGGAACGAGCGGCTCTTCGTGAATCTACCCGCGAAGCTAAAGAGAAGTTGGTTGCCGAAGCTGAGGAAGTCGCCGCAAAAGATAATTGGAAACTTTCTGGTGACAGATTGAAGGAACTCCTCGATCAGTGGAAAGCGCTACCTCGAATCGAAAAGGCAGCCGACGAAGAATTGTGGAAGCGCTTCTCCGCGGCGAGAAATGGTTTTGACCGCCGACGTCGCACCCACTTTGCCAAACTATCCAGTGCGAATGATGCAGTGGCACAAGCGAAAGAGGCGATTGTTGCTGAAGCAGAAAAGTTGGCCACTTCGCGAGAATGGGTCAACACCGCCAAACGCTATGCCGCGCTCATGCAAGAGTGGAAGAACGCCGGTCGTGGCTCAAAGAAGAGTGACGATGCTCTCTGGGCGCGCTTTCGCGCAGCCCAAGAACAGTTCTTCAGCGCCAAGAAGGCTGATCTAGAAAAACGTGACTCCTCTAATGCAAATAATCTCGCAGCGAAGGAGGCGCTCCTTCTCGAATTCGAAGCGCTCCTTCCAATTAACAATTTCGCTGAAGGACGGAAGAAATTCCGCGATCTACTTCAAAAGTGGGAGCGAATCGGAAACGTCCCTCGCGATAAGCGCGATGCCCTTGACCTTCGTCTCGGCGCAGTTGAGCAGGAATTCCGAGCCCTTGAAGATGCCGAGAAGCGCAAGAGTGACCCGAGCGCAAAGGCGCGAGCCAACGACGTCGTTCGACAACTCAACGAAGCAATCGCCAGCTATGAATCTGCGGCAGCAAAAGCTGAAGCGGTCGGGGATACCAAGAAGGCGCAAGCTGCTCGAGAGTCGGCACAGGCTCGCCGAATCTGGCTTGAAGAGGCAGAACGCTCGCTCGCTACCTTCTCTTAATCAGCATTAATTATTCGTTACGCGGTAGACATCGTAAACGCCCTCGACTGCCTTGACCGAGCGTAGGACTGCTTCGAGGTGACTGGCATCAGCCATTTCAAAAGTGAACTTCGAAAAGGCGGTGCGGTCTTTCGCTGTAGAGACTGAAGCGTGCAAGATGTTCACTGCATTATCAGAGAGCGCTTTAGTTACATCTGATAGCAATCGAGCGCGATCTAGCGCTTCTACTTGGATATTCACCAAGAATATCGAGTTAGCGCCTGGACTCCAGCGCACCTTCACGAAGCGATCGCCCTGGTGCTGATGTAAGTCTTCGACATTAATGCAATCACTTCGATGAACGGATACTCCGCTGCCCTTAGTGATGAAACCCGTAATCTCATCCCCTGGTACTGGCGTACAGCAGCGAGCTAATTTCACCAAGAGATCGTCGACGCCGATCACCTCGACGCCGCTATCGCTCTTGCGGGTGCGAGCGCTAGGTGTAGGGATTGGTGTGTCTAGGCTGGCAAATTCCTGGTCTTGCGCACCTAGAAGGTGCAGCAGCTTCTCTACAACCGAGGCAGCGCTGATATGACCGTCACCCACTGCGGCATATAAAGCGGTGATATCGGGGTACTTCATCTCATGTGCAAGCTCAAGGAGAGATTGTCCGGAGAAGATTTTTTGGAGCGGGGCTCCCTGCTTTCGTAATTGACGGGCGATTGACTCCTTGCCCGCATCAATTGCCTCCTCCTTCCGCTCCTTCGTAAACCAGGCTTTAATCTTTGAGCGCGCTCGCGGGCTCTGTACGAAGTTGAGCCAATCTCGACTTGGTCCAGCCCCTTCACCTTTATTGGTGACCACCTCAACGACATCACCGTTAGAAAGTGGCGTACCTAGCGAAACCAAACGCCCATTGACCTTCGCGCCAACGCACCGATTTCCGATTTCGGTATGGACCGCATAGGCAAAGTCCACCGGCGTAGAACCAGCTGGAAGAGCGATGACGCTCCCCTTCGGCGTGAAGATGAATACCTCAGGTGTGCCGAGATCGAATCGAAGGGATTCGAGGAACTCTTCAGGGTCAGCGGTCTCTTGCTGCCACTCATGTAACTGTTTAAGCCAAGCCATTTCTGGGGCGTTAGCTTCGCCTACATTTCGCCCCCCAGACTTATATTTCCAATGCGCTGCGATACCGAACTCTGCTCGGCGGTGCATATCGTGTGTTCGAATTTGAATCTCGATTGCACGGCCATCTGGGCCAATAACCGTAGTGTGCAGTGATTGATAAAGATTAAATTTTGGCATGGCGATGTAATCTTTAAATCGACCAGGGACTGGGCTCCAGTGCGCGTGCAACGCGCCGAGAACTCCATAACAATCTTTAACGTCGTTGACTAGCACGCGAACACCGGTTAAATCATAGATCTCGTTGAATTCTCGCCCGCGTACGACCATCTTCTGATAGATGGAAAAATAATGTTTGTATCGGCCGCTAACGACTGCCTCAAATTCACCCTTGAGCTGTTCTCGAATCTCTGCAATCACTCTATCTGTATGCTCCTTGCGTTCGCTTTGTCGTTGTGCGACCAGGCGAGTTATCTCCTCATACTTCTTCGGTTCTAATGCCGCAAATGCGAGATCTTCTAACTCCCACTTGATGGCATTCATTCCCAATCGGTGCGCCAACGGGGCATAGATATCGAGCGTTTCACGCGCCTTTCGGTTGACCGTTTCTGCCTCTAGAAATCGCCACGTTCGCGCGTTATGAAGCCTGTCGGCGAGTTTGATGACCAAAACTCGAATATCGCGAGACATCGCGATAACCATCTTTCGAACCGTTTCGGCTTCAGCATCTGGTCCATAAACCAAGCGATCTAATTTCGTGACTCCATCGACGAGATTGGCAACCTCATCACCAAAGTCATGACGAAGTTGATCGAGTGTGTATGGAGTATCTTCAACTGTGTCGTGTAAAAGGGCAGCAACAATCGTTGGGGTATTCATTCCTAGATCGCTCAAAATTTCAGCGACCGCAACGGGGTGGGTGATGTACGGCTCCCCCGATTTTCGACTTTGTCCGGAGTGAGCTTTCTCCGCTATCTCGAAGGCGCGAAGTATCCGCTCGCGATCTGGGCCTTGAGACTCCAGCGAGGCGAGAATTGGTGAGACTAATCCGCTATTCGCCATAGCGCTAAGGGTACGCCGACTGAGCGACTACCGCTTTTTCTTTGACTTGCCGCCCTTGCTTGCTTTCGATCGCTTTGGCTGATTTCGCGGACCACGGGGGGCATCATCGCTTTCCACGGCAAGAGCGCTTTCGCTAACGCCTCCAACGTTCTTACTGCTTCGGTTAGCAACCCGCTTAGCAAGCGCTTGCATTGCAGGTTCGCGCTCGCGCATAGCTGCAAGGAATGGTGTGGCGACACAAATCGATGAGTAGGTTCCCACTGCTAGCCCAATAAAGAGCGCTAGAGATAGATCTTTGAGCGTGCCAGCACCGAGAACGCCCGCACCAACGAAAAGAATGGCAGCAACCGGCAAGAGCGCGACGATTGATGTGTTGATTGATCGAACTAACGTTTGATTTACAGCGAGATTTGCCGCATCGGAATAGGTGTATCGCGAACCACCTGCGATTCCACGAGTGTTCTCTCGTACCTTGTCGAACACCACGACGGTGTCATAGAGCGAATAACCGAGAATGGTAAGAAAACCGATCACAGTTGCCGGCGTTACTTCAAAACCAACAAGCGCGTAAATTCCAACAGTGATGAAGACGTCATGGAAGAGAGCGATGATTGCCGCAATCGCCATCTTCGGTTCAAAAGTTACTGAGAGAAAGAGAATGATGATGAGCAAGAATGCAATCAGCGCGGTCGTTGCCTTCCGCGTGATTTCACGACCCCATGAGGGACCAATTAGTCGGGTATCGATATTCGATTTCGAGACCGAGAAGGTTGTCGACAACACATCGAGGACCTTTGACGATTGGGCATTGGTCAATGCGCCGGTCTGAATGCGCACTTTGCTGTTGCCAACTGTCTGGACGATTGGGTCGCCAGGAACTCCGGCTTTATCCATAGCGGCACGAGCTTCTGGAACCGTTACTCCCGCTTTATTTAACACGAACTCAGAGCCACCCTTGAATTCGATACCGAGTTCGAGGCCTTTCGCTCCGAGCGCGAAGATTGACGCCAAGATCAAAATCGCCGAGAGCGAGTACCAACGCTTCCGGTTTTGAACGAAGTTAAAAGACTTCTCGCCACGATAGAGGCGATCTCCGAAGGAAACTTTTGTGGTCATGATTGACGCCCTCCTGCGGTTCCGCGCACGACTTTGCTGGTGTCCAAGCCTGATAGCGGATGCCCGTTTGCAAAGAACGGTAGTCGCGAGAGGAAAGTGACCAGAGGCTTGGTGAATAAGAAGATGATGATTAAGTCGATGATAGTCGTAAGTCCCAGCGTGAAAGCGAATCCACGAACGCCTCCGATGGCGAAGATGAAGAGAAGTACCGCGGCTATTAGCGACACAACATCGGAAATCACGATGGTTCGTCTTGCTCGAACCCAAGCGCTCTCCGCCGCTGAGCGCAACGACCTACCCTCGCGGATTTCATCCCGCAAACGTTCAAAATAAATGATGAACGAGTCGGCAGTAATTCCGATTGCCACAATTGTTCCCGCTATGCCAGCCAGGGTGAGGGTAAACCCTAGGTTCTTGCCGAGAATCACTGCAGACATCCAGAGCAGAAGCGCGGCTAGTGCCAATGAGCCAACAGTCACAATTCCTAAGGCTCGGTAATAGAAGAACGAATAGATAATGACAAGAATCAGACCAAGGGCTCCAGCAAGCACGCCGGCGCGTAGTTGATCGCTACCTAGAGTTGGTGAGACTTGTTGAACTTCGCCGCGGTCGAATGCCAGTGGCAACGAACCATACTTGAGCACGTTCGCTAAATCGCTCGCCTCTTGTTGGGTGAAATTACCAGTGATCTGGGCTTGGCCGCCGAGAATTGCATCGATAATTCGTGGCGCAGAGACAACTAAACCATCAAGGACGATTGCAACTTGGTTTTGAGGTGGGGTGAGCGAAACAACTCGCTGGGTGATTTCACCAAACTTCTTCGTACCTTCTTTGTTGAAATTCAACGTTACAAACCAACCGCCAGTTCCCTGCTGATCAATCGCAGCAGATGCACTTCGAACTTGCCGTCCGAGAACTTCAGCTGGGCCAAGCACAAATCGGCTAGTTCCATCTCGATCACAGGTGACCAGTGGCTGGTCTGGTGCATCACCGCCGCCGACAAGATTCTTTTCATCGGTGCAATCAAGAGCCGCAAATTTCTTAGAGAGTTCGTCGCTCACGGGAGCTGCGGGTGTATTCGCCGCCGCTTGCGGGGTAGCAGTGGAATTCGGAGTGACAATCGGTTCTGGAGTTGCTGACGCGGCTGGAGATGGGTCTGAGAGAACAGGCGCGCTCTTAGTTAGCTTGCTTCCCGACGGTGCTGGAGTCGCAGCGGCTGAACCTGATGCTGAAGGGGCAGGAGCAGGAGCTGCTGGCGCCTCAACAGCGCTTCCTACCGCGAGTACTTGGCGGAATCGAAGTTCTGCTGTCTGGCCCACTAAATCGACGACTCGTTGGCCAGTTTCGCCAGGGACTGAGATGACAATCTGTCGGTTAATGCCACTTCCTTGTGCGACAACTTCACTCTCAGCCACGCCAAGAGAGTTGACGCGTTGGCGAATAATCGAAACGGCCTGATCGATAGCGGCGGCGGTTACTGCTCCGTTGGCGCCATCGACTCGGGGTTGAAGGACAACGCTCGTTCCACCTTGAAGATCCAATCCAAAACGGATCTTTGTCGTTCCTTGGAGGAAGATGACCGAGGCTCCTGCGATCAAGATGACTAGGAGGGCAACAAATGCACGACCCGGCCTTGAGGTGGAGGTAGACACAAGGAGAAAGTCTAGAGGCCTTTCCTACCCTGGTCTAATCAGCTCTCTTCGCCAAAACTGAGCGGAATATTGGCCGTCGGTGGTGGGGTTAAACCCAGATGGCTCCATGCGCTCGGGGTCGCCATTCGCCCTCTCGGTGTTCGCGCCAAAAGGCCCGAGCGAAGGAGAAATGGTTCACAGACGCTCTCGATTGTCTCTGCCTCCTCGCCTACCGACATCGCCATTGTGGTTAAGCCAACTGGACCACCATTAAATCGTTCGATGATCGCTCTGAGTAGGGCACGATCGAGCCGATCAAGGCCACGCCCATCGATTTCATACAGATCCAGTGCTGCGGCAACATCAGCTTTGGTTAAGGATTTACCCGCACCATGTACGTCGCCATAATCGCGAACGCGACGGAGCAAACGGTTGGCAATTCGAGGCGTACCTCGTGAGCGCGTGGCAATTTCGATCAATGCATCTTTGGCGATGGCAATCTTTAACAATTGGGCGCTTCGAGCGACAACGAGCGTTAGCTCTTCAGGTTCGTAAAAATCCAATTGAGCGGTGAAGCCAAAACGGTCTCGCAAGGGACTTGGCAGTAGGCCGGCTCGAGTCGTAGCGCCAACGAGAGTAAAGCGAGGTAAATCCAGTGGAATCGCCGTTGCGCCTGGCCCTTTACCAACGATGATGTCGACTCGGAAATCTTCCATAGCGAGATAGAGCATCTCTTCCGCTGGGCGAGACATGCGATGAATCTCATCGATAAAGAGAATTTCCCCTTCGGTAATCGATGAGAGGATCGCAGCCACATCTCCCGCGCGTTGCAGAGTTGGCCCGCTACTTAATCGGATCCCTGCGCCAATCTCTTGGGCGACGATATGAGCCAAAGTTGTTTTTCCCAGACCTGGTGGACCTGCAAGCAAAATGTGATCGGTCACGTGGCCGCGCCTCTTCGATGCCGAGACCACCAATCCAAGTTGATCTTTGATTCGTTGTTGCCCGATGAAATCTTGGAGATTTTGTGGCCTTAAAGCGCCTTCCAACGCAACATCTTCTCCCTCAGGATGCGGTGAAAGTATCTGCTCCTCAGCCACGTGGACCACCACTTTGCAACGCTACGAGAGCTACCTTGAGATTCTCCTCGAGGCTCTTTGCGGGCGAACCTTTGACGATATCGAGAGCATGTTCGATCTCTTTGGCGCTAAAACCGAGTCCAGCCAGAGCCTGTGCAAGGGAGAGTCCATGTTCGTCTGTAGGTACATTCGCTTGCGAGACTTCAGTGGCGAAAAGTTCAACACGATCTCGCAATTCGAGAATGATTCGTTGTGCCCCTTTTTTACCTAAGCCCGAAACTTGCTCCAGCGTCTTGCTTTCGCCCAGCGTGATTGCTCGAACTATCTCCGGAACTGACAGGGAACTCAAAATTGCGTGGGAGACTTTTGGACCAATACCCGAAACAGTTTGTAAAAGTTGAAAGAGATCGCGTTCGCTAGCGCTGTGATAACCAAAGAGCGTCCAAGAATCCTCTCGGACGACCATCGCGGTATGGAGAAAAACCTCTCGCCCAGCTTCTTCGCCTAATCGAACGCTTGGTACAGTAGTTACGGAATAACCAATTCCGCCGACCTCAACAATCAGCGCGCTCTCGGTATTACCGAGGACCTTCCCACGTAGCGTTGCAATCATTACTTACCTGCTCGCTCTGCGCGTTCTCTAATTTTTCCAGTAATCGGACTCTGATAAATATGACAGATGGCGAGCGCGAGCGCATCTGCGGCATCTGCTGGCTCGGGCGCTTCTTTGAGACCAAGAAGTCGTCGCACCATCTCCCCTACTTGTGCTTTATCAGCTCGTCCGGAAC
>CAZPIJ010000064.1:0-2551 GCA_964586805.1 uncultured Bifidobacterium sp.
GCATTGACTTTATGGCACGCTGTTGAGTTCTCAAGGTACGGATGCGCACTCAACTCAACATTCTCATGTTTTGTATGAGGGCCCACTTCTTGCTCACATGCAGCTGGTCGGCGGTGCAATTGCACCATGCGCCAACTTCATCGAGTGGAAGTGTGCTGAACGGCCAGGCCGGGTCAAACCCCTGTCTGTCCGCTTCTCAGCGAGGGGGAAAGGTTATGCCCTGGCGACCAAGGGGGTCAAATCGGGCTCGACGCCCGTCAGAAAGGGGGGCGGTTTTAAGCTAAAACAGCCGCTAGCTCTCGTTTGCCTTTTCGCAGAAGTATCAAATTACCCCTAATTAATTGGGTTTTTTCAAGGGTTGCTCCTTCATCGGTGACGCGCTCGTTATTAACATAAGCGCCCCCCTCCTTGACCAGACGCCGGGCTGCGGATTTAGAATCGCAGAGCCCTGTCTGGACCAGAGCATCGACCACCATCAAGCCCTGGGTGAAGTGGGTACTCGGCAAGGCTCTGGCGGCCGCGCCCAAGGCGGGGCCGTCAACTGTGGCCAGATCCCCTTGGCCAAATAGGGCCAACGAGACTGCTTCTACTTTCTCCATCGCATCCTTGCCATGGACTCGCGCAGTCACATCGCGAGCCAGGAATCGTGCTGCGTTGCGCGCACCAGGTTGCTGCGCAACCTCTTGCTCAAATGCAGCTACCTCTTCACGCGAGGCAAAGGTAAAGATTTTTATGAATGAGATGACATCGCGATCATCGACACCAATCCAGTATTGATAGAGCGCATAAGGGGATGTTAATTCCCCGTCAAGCCAAATAGTTCCTGAGGCTGTCTTTCCAAATTTTGTGCCGTCGGACTTGGTGACCAAAGGAATGGTGAGGCAATGTGCTGAGCCCTGCTCTACTTTGCGGATTAAATCAAGTCCGGCGATGATGTTGCCCCATTGGTCGCTGCCGCCAATCTGGAGCGTGCAATTGTGGCGCCGGTAGAGCTCCAGGAAATCAAAACCTTGTAAAACTTGGTAGGAGAACTCGGTGTAAGAGATTCCGTTTGCGTTCAAGCGTGATGAGACAGAATCTTTAGCAAGCATTTGATTTACACTGAAGTGTTTTCCAATATCACGCAAGAAGGCAATAGCTGATAGTGGTGCCGTCCAATCGAGATTATTGACAACGAGCGCTCCAGTGGGCGAAGCGTTAAATTCTAAATACGGTTCAACCTGCTTTCGGATTCGGGCAACGAAATCGGCGACGACGGATTCATCGTTGAGTGTTCGCTCTTCAGACTTGCCACTGGGATCACCAACTAATCCGGTTGCTCCGCCGACCAGGGCAATCGGTCGATGTCCAGCGAGCTGGAATCTCTTGAGCGCTAAAAGCACCGCCAGGCTGCCGATATGCAAGCTCGGCGCAGTCGGATCGAATCCGATGTACAAGGTAACTGGTCCACTATCCAAAGCCTTGATGAGCTCATCGCGGTCAGTTGTCTGCGCAATCAAACCTCGCCACTGGAGGTCATCTAGTAGTTCGCGACCGCTGGTCAAGATTTCACTGCTCCTCTACTTCGTGTTCTCGCGCCGACTTTCCGCTGAGTTTTTCGCTCGGATGGGCCATTACCCCAGAGCTTGGACATATGAAGAGCGCGCTTAGCGTTGGCTCTCTTTGCTGACGCCACCAGCGTACCTAAATCCCCTAGTTGGATGCGCAATGCTGCAGGGGCGGTGCCACCTTTACTCTTTCGAGAGGCAACAGCGCGTTCAACCGTGAGCGCTTGAAAGATATCTTCGCCAAAGAGTTTGTTGAGTGAGCGAAAATCCTGAAGTGAGAGCTCCTCAAGGTTCTGCTTTCGAGATTCCGCTAGCGCCACTGCTTTCCCAGCAACATCGTGTGCTTTGGCAAAGGGGATGCCTTTTCGCACAAGGTAGTCAGCCACTTCGGTTGCCAGTGCGAAACCGGAGGTAGCGCCCTTGGCCATTTCTTTGCTGTCGAACTCAGTGCTTGTAACCATACCGGTGACTGCCGGCAGCAATAGCAGCAGGGTGTCAAGGGAATCGAATACCGGTTCTTTATCCTCTTGTAGATCCCGATTGTAGGCGAATGGCAATCCCTTAAGCGTGACAAGCAGGCTGGTGAGATTGCCAATGAGTCGACCGCTCTTTCCTCGAGCGAGCTCTGCTACATCGGGATTCTTCTTCTGCGGCATGATCGATGATCCCGTGGAGTATTGGTCTGAGAGCGCAGCCCAACCAAATTCACTTGAGCTCCACAGAATCCACTCCTCTCCTATTCGAGAGAGATGCACTCCAATCAGCGATGCGATGAAAAGAAACTCTGCCGCAAAATCTCGGTCGCTCACCGCGTCGATGCTATTTGCCGCCGAAGTGGCAAAACCCAATGACTTCGCTGCGCTTTCGGGGTTAACTGAGAGCGGAGTACCTGCTAGAGCGCCGGCGCCGAGTGGACTGACACCAGTTCGCTCCCACCACTGCTCGATTCGCTGCACATCCCGCAGTAACGCATGCGCATGTTTAGCTAACTCGTGACCAAAAAC
>CAZPIJ010000064.1:2651-7825 GCA_964586805.1 uncultured Bifidobacterium sp.
CGACCGCCCCACAATTTAGCTGGTTTAGTCATAATCAAGCACCTTCTCCATGCGGTCGTTGGTTCTGCAACCCTGCCCCATCTGCACGCCTATCTATATTCTTCCGCGAATCCTCCAAATTCTCGGTATCGACATCCTCAGCCAGCGAACTAAGAAAAATCATGACATCCTGCGCTGCGAAATCTTCATTGACAATCACCATTACTGTGTCATCGCCGGCGATGGTGCCAATGATTTGCGCAAGTACCCCCGCTCGTGAGGCGCGATCGATTGCACTGGCCAGAAGTTGGGCACCTCCTGGTGGTGTCCGCAAAACTAGAAGATTCCCACTACTGTGAATCTGAACAAGTAATTCGTTGAGAAGTCTGGCTACCCGATAGAGCGGCTCCTCTGGATTTTCGCTGGCTAGTTGATAGCGAAGATTTCCTCTGTTATCTCGCCCCCGAACGGCGCCAATCTCTTCAAGATCCCTGCTTGCAGTGGCTTGAGTGACAACAAAACCACTCTCCCGAAGCATCTCCACCACCTGAGCTTGAGAGTGGATCAACCCAGAACCAATCCAGCCACGAATCAATTCTTGGCGGGCAACCTTGGTATGCACAATTCCCGTCATCGAACCTGACCCACGCTCTCTTCTAGGCAGCCAAGGAATCTTTCAACATCGACCCCGCTGGTCACTAGAGCGGGAGCAATTCTTATCGTCGATGGATTTGCTGCATTAACTAATACTTTCCGCTGCTCTAATGCTTGTGCTACACCTTGTGCATTCGCTGCTTCGAGTTCGATTCCGATCAATAGGCCCTCTCCACGAACCTCACGCACTCCAGCAATCGATGAGCCATCAGTTTTCAATCGTTCACCAAGTAAACGAACGCGCTTGAGGAAATTCTCCTCGCGTAATACTCGTATCGCTGCTAATGCAGCGGCCGCCGATGTTGGATTTCCGCCAAAAGTAGAGCCATGGCTACCTGCTTGGAAAAGCCCCGCGGCTTTTCCGATTCCGATTGTCGCGCCCAAGGGTAACCCGCCACCCAATCCTTTCGCCAGCGTGATGATGTCGGGGATGATCCCTTCGCGCTGATACCCAAACCACTCGCCTGTCCTACCCATTCCGGTCTGGACTTCATCGACGGTCATCAGCGTTCCAGTTTCGTCGCATCGTTCCCTGATCTTCCGAAGGAACCCTTGGGGCGGGAGGATTACTCCTGCCTCCCCTTGAATAGGTTCGACAATCACCATCGCTGTGCGCTTGGTGATGCCTCGTTTGAGGGCGCGATCATCTCCAAAGGGCAAGAACTTGATATCAGGAATCAGCGGCAGAAATGGAGCGCGTTTACTGCTCTGCCCAGTCATTGAAAGTGCGCCCATGGTGCGTCCATGAAAACTGTTCGTAAAAGCCTCGATTCGCTTTCGCCCCGTAAGACGGGAGATCTTGAGCGCCGCCTCGTTTGCTTCGGCACCAGAATTACACAAGAATGTTCGGGCACTGGTTACACCGACAAGTTGCTGCAACTCTTCAGCTAATTGCAATCCCTTTGGATGCGCGTAGAAATTGCTGACATGCGTGAGCTCTCCGATTTGCTTAGTGACTGCTTCGATAATGGCGGGATGTGCATGACCAAGGCTGTTTGTTGCGATGCCGCCAAGAAAATCCAGATACTCATTGCCTTGCGAATCTATAACTTTATTTCCACTGCCAGAGACCAGGGTCAATCGAGGCGTTCCATAATTTGCCATGAAAAGCTCATTCCACTCTCTCATGGGGTAATCACGGTTCCAATCTCTTGCGATACTGCCCTCTTTATGATGCCAGGCACTCGGCCATCGAGAATCTGCGCACTTTTGGCTCCTTGGGCTATCGCCCGCATGCACGCTCCTACCTTTGGAATCATGCCGCCGGTGAGTAGAGGCAACAATTGCTCTGCTTCTTCATAGGTCATGTGCGGAATCAACGAGGATTCGTCAGGCCAATTTCTAAAAACCCCTGGAACATCAGTTAAGAAAATCACACGATCTACTTCTAATGCCCCCGCAATTGCTCCTGCAGCTGAATCGGCATTGACATTGAATACCGTTCCCGCGCCATCTGTCGAGATGGGTGCGATAACAGGAAGGAAGCCAGCATCAATAAGAGTGTGGATTATCTGAGCATTTACCGATGAAATTTCACCCACCTGTCCAACATCAATAACCTCACCGCTTGCGCTGTGAGTCAATCTCTCTGCCATCAGCAACCCACCATCACACCCGGTGATACCAACCGCTGATGCGCCTGCCTGATTGAGCAGACCCGTCACATCTCTTAGTACCCGACCTGCGAGGACCATTTCAACAACTTCCATGACCTCAGGTGTAGTCACTCGCAGACCTGAGACCATCGTGGAGGTGATCTCTCGTGCATGTAATTCGTGCTCGATCTGAGGCCCGCCGCCATGTACGACCACTACCTTCTGGCCACTTGCTACCACTTGTGCGAGGTCTCGTGCAAAGTCTTTTGCTAGCTGGGCATCGGTCATAGCGTGCCCGCCATATTTGATGACAATCATGATGAGTAAGCCGAATTCTCGTGTACATACATAGTGGATAAATCGTTGGTCAGAATAGAAGCTTCATGGGATCCAGTTTTCAGATCTATCACGATTTCTATCCGCTCGTCTTTCATGGAGACCAAACTGCGGTCTTGATGCGGAGCGCTAGAGCGCGCAACCATGACTCCATTGATGCTGACATCAATATCCAACGGATCAAATTGAGCATCCGAAGTACCTACAGCTGCCAGGATCCTCCCCCAATTGGGGTCTTCCCCAAAAAGTGCACACTTGAGGAGATTGTTCCGCGCACATGCCCTACCGACAGCGACCGCATCAAATATAGATGCGGCATTGATGGTGGTGATAGCGATGATTTTGGTGTGCCCCTCAGCATCACTAATTAGTTGATTGGCAAGATTTCGACAGAGCTCAGTGAGAGCTTCGATTAAATCTGATAATTGCAGCTCGCTACTTTCACCACTTGATAATGCAATTACCGTGTCGTTAGTGGAAGTGCATCCGTCGGAATCTATCCGGTCGTATGTCATCGAACAGGCATGAGAGAGCGCTTCCTGAAGTTGACCCGGTGAAACTTTTGCATCGGTTGCCAAGACTGAGATCATGGTCGCCAAGGAGGGAGCGAGCATTCCGGCGCCTTTCGCTATTCCAATAAAATTTGCGCCCTTCAAGGAATAGCTGGCTATCTTGTAGTGCGAGTCGGTTGTCATGATTGCCTGCGCTGCTGCGACCCAACTCCCCGCAGAGAGTTCTTGCGCAGCGCTCTGAATACCCGCAATTATCTTTGCCATGGGTAATCTCTCACCAATCAAACCGGTGCTGCAGACTGCTACATCAGAGGCTGAAAGGCCCAAAACTCTCGCGACTTGTTCGGCACTGTGGTGAGTGTCAGCAAAACCTTCAGGCCCCGTGCATGCGTTTGCTCCCCCGGAATTTATGAGAACGGCATCCACTCGACCGTCCTTGACTACCTCTTTGCTCCAGATAACTGGTGCTGCCGTAACTCTATTTTTCGTAAAGACGGCAGCTGCAGAGCGATAAGCCCCTTCATTCAGAATCAGAGCAAGGTCTTTAGAGCCGTTGCTCTTAATACCTGCCGATATTCCTGCCACCTTGAATCCCAAGGGAAAGTTCATCGCAGGCCCGCACCCTCTAGGCCAGCACTCTCATCAAATCCACTCATGAGGTTGGCGTTCTGTATGCCTTGCCCGGCAGCACCCTTACCCAAGTTATCAAGAGCGGCAATCACGATGGCTCGACCAACATGCGCATCAAGGGCTACTTGAAGATGTACCGAGTTGCTACCAAGCAGTGCATTTGTTTGCGGAAGCTGCTCTGGAGCCAATACATGGACAAATCGCTCGCCCTGGTATTCGCTCATGAAAAGTTCTCGTAGTTGATTGAGCGAGGTGTCCGCTACAGGAATGCTTACGGAAGCAAGGATACCTCGGGGCATGGGAGCCAAAAACGGAGTGAAAGAGAGATGGACCGGTGAACCAGTTAACTGCTCCACTGCTGCCTCTACTTCGGGAGTGTGCTGATGAACACCACCAATCTTGTAAGCCGAGATCGAATTCATCACTTCGCTGCCCAGTAGATGTGTTTTTGAATTTCTTCCTGCTCCGGTTGTACCAGAGGCTGCAGTCACCACTACATCAGTGAGATTAACTTGCGACTTGATTTTTGCGAATGGAGCTATGGAGAGCGCCAATGCTGTTGCATAACAGCCAGGATTGGCGATGCGCGTACTTGAAGAAATGGCGTTCCGCGCACCAGGAAGTTCAGGTAATCCATATTGCCAATAACCATGGTGGACTCCACCGTAATAGCGCTCCCAAGAACTCTTAGAGCTCAATCGAAAATCTGCTCCGAGATCAACAATCTTCTTCGTAAGGAAAAGTTCGACATGCTCTCCCATCAAGCGACCAGATTCACCATGTGGTAACGCAAAGAAGATTAGTTCTGAATCAGAGAGCGCATCCTTGTCGAACGGCAAAAAGTGTCCGTTCATCGCGCCAGCCAAGCCGGTTAACTGTGGATGCACAGTGGTGATGGCAACACCTACTTGCGAGTGCGCGATCGCCGCGCCCAAGGTGAATTCTGGGTGGTTGGCAATTAAACGGAGCAGCTCTCCGCCGCTATATCCGCTCGCCCCTACTACCGAAACCTTCATTTGCGAAAATATACATCATCATGCAAATTTATGCACTATCCCCGCAATCTGGCTCCCAAGGCTGCTGCCGAGGCGACTGCGCCCTCCCGGAATCCGGCGACCTCCTCGGCGGTCAGGGTTCGGTCCGCAGCTCGGAAGGTGAGGGTGAATGCATAGGAGACCTCATTCTCCGCCAGCGGTTTACCGGTATACCGATCAAAGAGTTCGATCTTCTCCAGTAATTCACCAGCGCCGTTGCGGAGCGCGCCGATGAGCTCTGCCAGTGCGATTGCCTCGGGAACAACCAGAGCGATATCTTGAATCGTCGGCACCATCGTTGAGAGCGGGCGGACTCGAACCTGTTCCTGAATCGGTACGAAATCCAGGATGACCATCATGGCGCATGTGCGTGCGGGCAAACCGTAGTCGGCGATAACTCGCGGATGTAGTTCGCCAGCATGTGAGAGCGCTTT
>CAZPIJ010000065.1:0-7687 GCA_964586805.1 uncultured Bifidobacterium sp.
GTTTTCCTCGATTACCTACCGAAATCTCAGCAGATTGTTACTCTCAGTACGGGCGGCGAACTTTCTTTAGTGAGTGCAACTAGTTTGGAGGATTACGCAATCCGCAATACAAAAACTCTCAATCTACAAGTTTCAGCGGCTGAAATAGATGTTACCGAAAAGTTCCTTTACATTGCGACTGTGGGCGCGATTCTGATTGTTGATCTTGAAACGCTCAAGACGGAAACATTCAAACTCCCAAGCGCGTCCATCTATCTCACTTCCTTGGCGCTCTCTCCCGACCAAAAGCTACTGTATGCAGGGGGAACAGATTCTTCGATTCCTGCCGAAAAAGCTCAAAGTTTCCTTACAGTGATGCGCATCGCCGATCGCGTGGTTATGGATCAAAAATTTCTCACGACAAATAACCCAGGTTTTGGAATGTTACTTCTGGCGCCTTCGCATAGAAACCTGTTCGTGAGCTCCGGATTAGGTGTAAGAATCACCGATCAACCCGCTGTATCAAACGGCATCTACTCCGTAGACCTACTCGAAGGAGGCACTTTTGGGGAACTGAGGAACTTCTATCCCGAGAATCGCTTTGCTAACGCGATGGCATTCTCCCCAGATCGAAAGCTTTTTGCTGTGGGTACTACCAATTCGACTCTGGCAAGGGTGCGGGTAAGTGATTCTCCATATCCAGTCGTCATCACTCCTACTCCTACAACGGAAACCACCACAACAGCTCAGCCCCTTGAGAAGACTATTACTGCAAAGGCTAACCTTAAGGGCAAGAAATTCACTATCTCGGGAACCATCACTGGATTCAAGAGTGGAACCAAAGTGAAGGTCTACCTCCGTGATCTAACCAAGAAATCTACGAAGTTTGCGTTGCAGAAGAAGAGTTCGGCAACAGATGCCAAGGGCAAGTTCAATTGGAATAGCACGGTTCAAGCCAAGAATGTTGAAGCCTATCTGCGCATCGGGTCAATCAAGAGCACGATTCTCAGGCCAAAGAAGAGCTAGTGAATTCCGCTGTAGGGTCGGGAGATGAGTTCTCTCGCTTTCTAGCAAGTCGCCGCTCTACTCGTTCCTTCTCCACGGAACCTATTCCAGAGGCGCTAATCGAACAGTTGATCATCGACAGCCTCACAGCACCCAGTTGGTCCAATACCAGACCGTTCAAAGTCTGCATCGCGACGGGTGAAGTCAAAGAACGAATCAGCGATGCATTCCTCTCCCGGTGGCAGCGCCTCTCTACCTTTCGAAATGGGAACGCCATCACAAAGATCAGAATGCTCTTGAGGGGCGCCGGACTTCCCACTAGCCATCGTCTCCTTGCTCGCCCGTATGTACCCGAACTGAAGCCTCGCGCTGAACGCGTTGGTCGCGAGTTGTATTCATGGATTGGAGTGCAACGAGGCGACCGAACGGCTCGTGATGCACAGTGGGGAAAGAATTACGAGTTCTTCGATGCTCCCGTCGAATTGTTCATATACATCCATAAGAGCCTACATATCTTCGCCGCTAATGATGCTGGATTGATGCTAGAAAATCTCATTCTCTCCGCGCATTCGCGAGGATTGGGAACCTGTCTCCAAGGTGCAGTCATAATTTGGGATGATGTCATCCGAGCGGAATTTGATGTGCCGAAGGATTACCTCATCCTCACTGGCCTTGCTATTGGGTATCCAAAAGTTGACGCAAAGATTAATTCATTCGGCGCACACCGCCTTTCGCCCAATGACATCGTTATAAAACCGCGCAACTTCAAAAATGATTAAGTGATCAACCAAGCAATTCAATCGCCTGCGCGATAATCTGACTTCGGTACTCTTCGACAAGGGAAATATGTCCGTGTCCAGGAACAAAATTCAATTGCGCTGTCGGAATATGTTGAGCAAGCCATTGACTATGTGCCTTAGGAACCATGAAATCATCATCGCCCTGCCATACCAAAACGGGTTTTGAAATCTTTTGAAGAGAGAAACCGAATTTCTGTACAAACGCCAGGTCATCATCAAGCCACCCATAAAAACTCTCGGAAAGAGCTCGCCGATACGATGCGGCGTCGTGCTCGGCAACCTCTGAAGTAAGTGCTCGCCTATCCGCCTCACCAATAAGCCCGCCAAAAGCTTCGATCAATTGCGCGCCCGTGACCGCAGCAAAGCCAGGCGCATTAGTTTGCATCCATTCGAGGATCTCTGGTTCTCCTGCAAGCGCCGCACCAAACTCCTCATGATTCTCTGGACCCATACCATCGAGGAAATCCAGATCTTGATGCCCCCACTCGCCTACACCTGCAAGTGTGATTGCACCTACGCATTGCGGATGACGAACCATATTTATTGCATGCGGGCCACCGCCTGACCAACCGATAGAGAGAAATTTTTCTATTCCCAGATGTTCAATTAGCTCTGATTGATCATCCAGGTCGGAGGCGACGGTCCGTCCCTTGCGCCGATCACTCAACGCGTAACCAGGGCGACTTGCAGCAATTGCGGCAACATTTGTGATCTCCGATAGCCACGGAGCCCAGAGCGTGCACTCTCCCGGCGTCCCGTGGTGGAAGAGGATAGCCTTGTTAGAGCTCGATCCATTAGTGATGTAGTCCAGAGCGCGGCCATCGCGCAAGGTCAAGATCATTTGGTCAACTTGGCAAAGACGGCGTCGAAAAATTCCGCAAAGGCAAGAGATTCGGTTAGCGGCATAATCCAACAATCACTCCTGCCTCTGATCTTCTTGGAGAAATCATCAGCCATGAGTTGATATGGGTCGCATGCTGAGAAATTTTCCACTCGCTTGCCATCTTTGCCGTAAATCTCAAGCGTGCTTGGCGCGTTGTGAGAATTGAAGGCGTCGTTACCGCCCATCACCACAGCACCCTCGCTGCCAAAAACCTCGAAGTACAAAGTTGATGGAACATTCATTGAGGTGATTGCCTCTGCTTTTGCTCCACCAATAGTGAACTCCACTCTCACTGTTTCATCACTTCCAATGTGGTGCCAAGCAACTTGGGCCTTGGTGATTTCGCAAGGCGCGAAATTCATCAACCAAATCGGTGCGGCAACCGAATAGGGACCAAGGTCGTAAAGACCACCGCCGCCAAGTTCAGGAATAGCGCGGATGTTGTCATCGGCAAGACCGTCGTAGGTGAAACATGTTTTGATTCGCTCGACGGTGCCAATTTCTCCTGAGCGGACTATTTCGGATAACCGATTGGTCCGTGGATGCCATCTATTCCAAGAGGCTTCCATAAAAAGCCGCCCGGTCTCGTCTGCAACTTTGGTGGCATCACGAACTTCTTGAGCATTCATTGCAAGTGGTTTCTCACATAGAACATCTTTGCCCGCTCGCATCGCCCTGATCGACCAGGGAATATGGAGCGAATTAGGAAGGGAGATATAGACCGCTTCAACTTCTGGGTCGTCAATCAAATCCTGATATTCGGTGTATACGCGCCCTGAAGGCGAGAGCCCCTTTGCTCGTTCGGCATCCTTCCCAGCTACTGCGTAAATCTCACCCCATTGTGAACCAAGCAGGGCCGGGTAGAGCGCCTTCTTGGCGATCATTCCGGCTCCTATAAAACCCCACCTGACCGGCGCAACTCGCTCGCTCATATTTAGCCCCTCACTCTGCATCGGAATGTCAGGATGAGAACTTAGGCTTAGCCCATCATGAGAGCAAGCGTGCAACCCACTTTGGATGAAGTGCCCCTTCCGCTCCGGCACGGCACCTTTGTTGTCGTCGACCTTGAAACCACCGGAACCTCTCCCAACAGCGGAGCGATGATCACTGAGATCGGAGCGGTCAAGATTCGTGGCGGAGAAGTGCTGGGTGAATTCCATACCTTGGTCAATCCGGGTGCACCCATCCCTCCCTTTATCACTGTGCTCACTGGGATTACAGATGCCATGGTCGCCCCGGCCCCGCTCTTCGCCGAAGTGCTCCCCGCATTCCTCGAATTCTGTGGCAGCGCTGACGAAACGATTCTCATCGCTCACAACGCCCCATTCGATATCGGTTTCCTCAAGGCGGCATCCGAGCAACTGGAATATCCCTGGCCAAGTTTTCGCGTCCTCGATACCGTCAAAATCGCCAGGCGAACTCTCTCAAAGGATGAGACTCCCAATGTCAAACTGGGAACGCTCGCCCAATACTTTGGTCTTACCGAGCCGCCCACTCACCGTGCGCTTGACGATGCCCGCGCAACTGTTCACATCTTTCATCACCTTCTCGAGAGACTAGGCAACCTTGGCGTCGAAACACTTTCAGATCTCCAAAATTTTTCACACCCACTTGGTCTTCCCGAGCGAGCTAAACGAGCACTAGCCGACGGACTTCCCCAAGTCACCGGCCTCTATATCTTTCGTGACCGCGACGAGAAGCCGCTCTACATAGGAATTTCCAAGAACATCAAGAAGCGCGTACTCACCTATTTCTCTGCCTCTGAAACCCGCGCTCGAATGCGCGAGATGATCTCGTTAACAAGTCGCATCGAAGCCCTACCCACACCAACGCTCATCGATGCTCAAATTCGCGAACTTCGCCTCATTCAAGCCCACGCCCCTCGTTACAACCGTCGTTCACGATTTCAAGAGCGAACTCTCTGGCTCACCCTCACCGATGAAAGATTTCCACGGTTGGTAGTGGCAAAAGGGCACGCAACGCTCACGATCAACGCAGAAGCAATTGGTCCATTTGGCGGCGCTATCGATGCCGACCTTGCTCGTCAAGCGCTGCACAGCGCCACTGAAATTCGCCAATGCACTCCAAGAATCACCCCTGCATCCATCAAGAAATCAAGCGCTTGCATCCTCTTCGATATCAAGAAATGCTCAGCACCGTGTATCGGAGCCGCCACAGAAGATCAATATTCCCAAGTGACACGAGAGGTATCTCGTCATCTCACCAACCAGGCAGGAGCTGTTGTCACACACCACTTCGAACGAATCGCTCAACTTTCTCGAGAGGAGCGCTTCGAAGAGGCTGCACAGATGCGAAACCAAGTTACTTCATATCTACGAGGGTTTGCTCGCAGTGAGAACCTCCGAGCATTCTCCGCTCTAGAGGAGATCATCATCGCTAAATTCTCTGAGCAACAAGAAGTTATCGAACTCGCCCAAATCCGGCGAGGCAAGCTCTGCGGTTCCATCACCGTCTCGTCCGAAGCAGAAATCCCGCACGCATTCGCCGCCCTCACTGCGATGGAGCACCCTCCCATTGCCGACCAATTGCTCTTCCCACACTCCACGCCTGAAGAAGCAGAGCTGCTTTTGCGCTGGGCTTCCGACGAATCTGCCCGGCCACTTCGAATCTCAGGAGATTGGACGCTGCCAACTTTCGGCGCACTCTTTCACAAACAGAAAGTCGAGAAGATGGCTAAACCTGATGAGAGTACTCAATCCACTTCGTCAACAATTGGCTAGCTCTGCCAGAGTCAATTGCAGATTGCGCGCGGTCAATCGCTGACACGAAGAGCTCGTTTACCTTCTTATCATCCGCGGAGGCAAGTTCGCCATCAAAAGCGATAATTGCGGCTGCAGAATTGAGCAAGACGACATCGCGCATGGCGCCAGATCGCTCACCATTGATGATTGCACGCAAGTGTCCAGCATTAGTCTGCGCATCCCCTCCGCGCAGACTCTCAATCGAATTTCTTGGAATCCCCCATATTGTTGGGTCAATCTCAACCAGACGAGATTGCTGATCCCCAATCAAGTAGAGATCGGTAGCTGCCGACAAACTAATCTCATCTAATCCATCTTGCCCGCGGAAAACTAAAGCGTCGACCCCACGAGCGCGTAAAACTTCAGCAACGATTGGAAACATCTCCTGCTTTGCAACGCCAATAGCGTACGCGCTGGGATTGGCAGGATTTGATAAGGGCCCCAAAATATTGAAAATAGTTGGATAGCCCAACGCTTTACGCGCTGGCCCTGCATGACGCATCGCACTATGGAAAATTGGCGCGAAACAAAAACCAATTCCTAGCGAAGCTACCAGCGCGGCAACCTGTTCGCTCTTCAAATCGATTTTGATACCCAGAGCCTCCAGCACATCGGCAGCCCCTGATTGGGAGGTTGCTGCACGGTTGCCATGCTTGACTACGCGAGCTCCTGTGCTCGCCGCTACTATCGCAGCAGCCGTGGAGATGTTGATCGTGTGAAAACCATCGCCACCTGTTCCTACAGTGTCAACAGCGCGCTCCTGAAGGATCACTGCCGGGGCATGGGCATACATTGCATCGATAAAGCCGGATACTTCGATTGCAGTTCCACCCTTGGCGGTATGCAAACGGAGAAATTCTGAGATTTCTTCTACACTCCGAGCGCCAGAGAGAATCTCTTCCATAACATGAGTGCTCATTTCTCGATCTAAATCGCGAGATTGCGAAAGATCGGCGAGCGCTTTCAGCCACAGTTCTTGTGACATGTTCGCTACTTCATCGATTTCGAATAACCAACGAAATTCACCACTGGGCGCTCGCTTAGTGAGGAGTTGGAGATCCAGCGACGATCGCCTTTTCTCCGCGAGATTTCAAAAGGTCGGCTACTTGATGTGCGAGGGCTCGTGGGTCGAGCGGATGAAAAGCTATGGCATCGACTCTGGCCCATGTGGCCAGCCAACGATCAGCTTCGCGAGCAATTACCCCAACAATCGGGGGCGCGTGATAAACCTCGTCCTTGAGCGCCCTGGCCACTCCCAGTCCACCTTCGGGAGTCGCCTCACCATCAACGATGAGCAAGTCGGCCTTACCTTTATCGTCAAAAAACTCTCGCAGCGCCGCTGCGGTGGCGAACTCACGAATCACGATCGGGTCCATTCCCGGTGCCGGAGCGGGTGCGATTGCCCTCGTGATAGCCGCTCTCACCAGGGCATTATCCGAGTAGAGCAGAACTATCTGTGCGGCCATAGCCCCATCCTAACCCCGCCGTTGAAGCCAAGTCTCACCTGGTCAGTAGCTCGGTCCGTCGCGTGATGCGATTCACCCCGGTTTACCCCCTCAAGGCCCCTGGCAAAATGACTTGTAGAGCCGAAAAATCGGGAATAATCCCCATCATGGCGAGCGCGACCCACCACCACCAAGACACCTTCCATGCGAGCTCCACTCGTCCTAACTTGGTTGCAGTAGGAACCATCGTCTGGCTCTCCAGCGAATTGATGTTCTTTGCCGCGCTCTTTGCGATGTACTTCACGACCCGTTCGGTGCAAGGCCCCGAAGTGTGGGCTGACTACACCGAACGATTGGCAATTCCCTTCTCCTCATTGAATACCACGGTGCTCGTTTTGAGTTCGGTGACATGCCAATTTGGAGTCTTCGCGGCTGAGCGGTACCAAGCGCGCCGCAACGGAAAGCTCTGGCAGATTTCTACCTGGGGAATGCGCGAATGGTTTGCGCTGACTTTTCTTATGGGAGCATTTTTTATCGCAGGCCAAATCTACGAGTATGCCCACTTAGTTATTGAGGGAATAACCTTAAGTGGAAATGCATATGGATCGGTCTTCTATATCACCACTGGATTCCATGGTCTTCATGTCACTGGCGGACTCCTCGCCTTTCTTATTGTCTTGGTTCGCACCAGTTATGCGCGCACCTTTGGACATAAGCAGGCGACCACAGCCATTGTCGTCTCGTATTACTGGCACTTCGTCGATGTTGTGTGGATCGCGCTCTTTGCCTCGATCTACCTCGTGAAATAAAATA
>CAZPIJ010000066.1:0-1357 GCA_964586805.1 uncultured Bifidobacterium sp.
GGTACTATTACTAACGAAAAGTGTCCTCTTAGGGAAGAGGTTTTCCTATCAAATGTGTCGGTTAATGGCCTTCGTGTCGGCACAGACCCGCGATTTTCCAAGCGTCGTCGGTGAACATTTCCCGGAATTCGTCGCGCTTTCCAGCTTTCATAAGGATGGCTGGGGCATCGCGATTAATAACGCCCACAAGCCACAGGTGCTTCTTGCGCGGGCTCCAGAGCGAGCAGAAAGTAGCGCCCGCTTTCAGGATGAGATCAGGATGCTGCATGGAGACGGTGGACTTCTTCACCTTCGGTGGGCAACTTCAGGGCTTGAAAATTGTGAAGAGAACACTCACCCCTTCGTTCATGGCCAATACTCATTCATACACAATGGTGATATTCGACCTCGTGAAAAACTTGATGAATTTATCCGCCCCGAGCTAAATCAGATCCGAATAGGTGATACAGATAGTGAGCGCTACTTCTATTTGCTGCTCACTGAGATCACGAAACTGGGGCTTGTTGATGGAATTCGTTCAGCGATCCGAATCATCGACTCACATTGCAGCTATTCGAGTATCAATTCCATGCTACTCACTCCTGAGTACTTAGTAATTATCACAAAATACAATCAGGAAAAAATCCCAGCAGGGCAACCTAGTGATTATTACCAATTGAGCTACCTAAAAAGCAAGGACGATTTCACGATTGCCTCAAGCGGTTGGCCACAAAATGGTTGGACGCCACTGCCAAATTCTTCAGTACTCATCGTAGAGCGAAGCAATCAAAATCTAGTTCTGCTCAGCGGCAAGGATCTCCAATAAGATCTCTTGCAACCAACCAAGCCAGGCGAAAAGGTTGTAGATTCCTTTGTCAGGGCTCGCATCTTCCATAGCCGCAAATCGTTCTTGCGAATCAGGTGTGACATTTAATCTCGTACCAAGCGCCAGTCGCATATCGTTGAGACCCATAAGCCACATCTGAGCCTGCTCCTGAGTGAGGAGGAAGTGCAGCTCTTCCCGTCTATTCAAGCCCGGCTCGGTTAGATCAAGAGTGTGATCTCCGAGATTTTCAAGTAGCACATCTCGTATCGCATGAGCATGTGCTCGTTTCTTCTCCCGTGCACTATGTTCGGTGTAACGACGAAATTCTGCTGCATCTCGCTCTTCCTTATAAGCATCCGGCAATAATCTTGCTAGAACTGGATCCTCGGGTAACGAATCATTACTAG
Source organism: uncultured Bifidobacterium sp. (assembly GCA_964586805.1). Taxonomy (GTDB): domain Bacteria; phylum Actinomycetota; class Actinomycetes; order Nanopelagicales; family Nanopelagicaceae; genus IMCC26077. The sequence goes on from CAZPIJ010000066.1 coordinate 1,213, forward strand.
AGATGCCTACTACTGCAAGGAGCGGATCTGCTGGAGCATCTCCTTCTCCCAATAACTCTAAGATTTGCTCAGTTAAACTCTTAAGAATCGCTCCTTCGTAATGCGAGAAAGTAGCAAGTATCTCGCCATTTCTTTTTCGCGAGAA
>CAZPIJ010000066.1:1457-7658 GCA_964586805.1 uncultured Bifidobacterium sp.
GGGTCATCCCAAACGATAGTCACCCACGGTTTATCATGAAGCGAACGAAGGAAATCTTCGACAGAATCTGAAGGGGTTACTTCAGTGTCGGCGGTGCTGGCTCTAGGAACGGATCTCATCTCTCCTCCGATTCCTCATCGCACAAAAACAATAAATGGTTCGCTTTCAGAGCCATTATATTTCGCACTCTCTATAGCACTTACTCGAAAAGTCATGAAGCCTCGAGTTTTTGGAGTTACGGTGAAGATCAATTTGCCATCAATCTCTGAGACTGAACCCTTCTGAATCTCTTGCCATCCGGAATTTCCCTTTCGTTCCAATCGCAACTGACCGATCTGTGGAGTTAATTGCGCCATCACTTCGAATTCCTTGCCAGCTCGGGCATTTGTTGGCGCAGATACCGTCAGGATTCGACTGACTTTGATACTCCCAATCTCAGTCTCACTAGCGGTGCGCTCCCAACTCTCTTGGCTGATGGCGCGAAACTTCAATGAACTGCCTACGAGTAGGTCCAGCGATGCCGCACCCTCGCGCGAGGTGCGTACTTGAGAAAGATCGCTCCATGGCTCGGAGTCATCTCTGCGATACTGAAAGAGCACTTCAAGATTCTCGATTGGCGACTTATCTTTTAACGCAAAAAATGCAGTAAGCCGTTCCGTTGCTCCGTAACTCGTAGAGAGTTCTCTGTTGGATATTGTTGCGACCACTTCATCTGGGCCGATGGTTCGTGCAAAATCTAGAAAGGCATTGATGGACTCGCTACTTCCCTGGCTAAGAGTCCAATGTACTAAACCTCCAATTCGGTACTTGGAAACAAATTGCGCCCGAGCCAGATATCCTCGCGTATCTTGGAACCAAACAACGCGAGTTGCAGTGCACGAAACGGGTTCTCCAGCGCTATCAATCCCGTTGTAACTTTTTTGATAAGTAAAAGTAGATTCGCCGCGGACAGCGTCATAGACCGGGGTCGTGCCATATGCCAGAGCAAGCTCAGCTCCCTTAGCTACATCGAAGACTGCCGCTTTCACCCCTGGCTTGATCAATTTCGAAACATTTGCAGGACAAGTTCCCTCGACTTTAGTGATCCAATCTCTGCCGTAACCAGGGATACCCACCCACACCTTGGAAGCAGGTAGGAGCGAAATTGCATATTTCAGAGAGGCCTCAGTCCACTCCAGCGGGCCAATTGGCCCAGGTTTGGAGACCGAATAGTCGTAGGTCATGATTCTAAGTCGATCGATATACGGTGCGATTCCTGCCCAGTTGTAGACATGATACGAACCTTTTCTACCTGTTGCTGGGTCGAAAAGCACCGGTGTAGTCACTGATAGCAATTTATTCTTCGCACGCAAACTTGCAGAAAGTTCGACGATGAATTGGGTCCAAAGAGGTTTTGTCTTATTCCAGGATGAGGATCCGTCGACAAAGGCAAATCCCTCAAGGTCTAAATCAATTCCATCAAAGTTGTTATTCACTACAAGGTTAGTGATGGTATTCACGACATCTCGGCGAGTACTTTCTTTTGCGAGATAACCAGAGAGGACGAGTTTCTTCGTACCGTCCGTGATTGCCGGCAGAATCTTGAATCCTTGGGCGCGGAGTAAGTCGACTTGCTCAGCCATTCGTAGCGAGGGATTGGCTGAGGTAAATTGATTCTTGATTGTCTTGGCACCAGTTAGCGAATACCAGAATGGCGAGACTTCGCCGATCATCTCCTTGTAGGCAATCGTTCGAGCTACTCCAGCACGAACACTGTAATAAGGAATCCAACCAGAGTAAATCTTTCGCGCTGGCTTCGTTGCGCTTGCTACTTGCGGATTATCTCCCGTTGGCATCGGCGCTGCAGCGGAGCCAGTTGCACTCGGTACCGGAGCAAGGGGCGTTGCATTAGCGCTAGAAGCTGGCGAACTATTAGGAGTAGGGGAACTTGCCGATGCGCTGGGCGCCACAGCGCTCAGAGTGATGAAGGTCGCCAGAAGCGTTGGGGCAATTTTTGAAGTACGAATTCCATTAGCAGGCAGAGTAACTAGCGTGGAGGTAACCGGCGCTATCTTTCGAGCGCTCCTCATGCAAGTAACCAGGGTCCAAGGTGAGCGAAAATTGGCTCTATGGACTCTTTTCATAATAAGAGAATTATTGCTTTAATCGGTTGTAAATCTCTTTACATGTCGGGCAAACCGGAAAGTTTTCCGGATTTCGAGTAGGAATCCATTTCTTGCCGCAGAGAGCCCGAATAGCCTTACCAGTGACGGCAGATTCGGTAATTTTTGCCTTATCTGCATAATGGGCAAATCGCTCGTGATCGCCCTCTTCGATATTCGAATTGCTTGGTCGGGTCAACGACTCTATCCGCTGGCGAATTCCCATGTAGACCCCCGTCACAACCACTTATCCGTTCTCGTGCCACAAGCCTAAAGGTTTGGGGCGTACCCTTCTCCTTATGACTTCCCCGGGAGGACACCTCAAGGACCTGGTCACCTCAGATGCCCTCAACCGCGATGACCTCGAATTACTTCTCGAAAGCGCGGCTCGTTTTTCGGTAAAGCCACTCTCAGAATCCACTTTCCTTGCAGGCGAAAGCGTTGTTATATATATGAATAAGGCCTCTACAAGGACGAGGTTGGCGTCAGAGACTGCAGTGGCCCATCTTGGCGGCACGCCGATTTTCGTTCGAGGTGACGAACTGCAGATCGGACGAGGCGAGACGATCGCGGATACCGCCCGAATCATCAGCAACTTCGCCAAGGCCTTCATCATTCGTACTTTTTCACAAGATGATGTCTCAGAATTCGCCCGATGGGCCAGCATTCCCGTCATCAACGCCCTGACTGATGTGGATCACCCCACACAACTTCTGGCAGATTGGGTAACCATTCGCGAGGTCTTTGGAAAGAAGATCTCCGGTCGGAAATTCACCTATCTTGGCGACGGCAACAACATGGCGAATGCATGGATGTTGATGGGTGCCACTCTCGGTGCACATGTCACGATTGCTACTCCGACAGGCAAGTGGGCGCCAGATTCCAAAGTGGTCGAAAGAGCGCGCAAAATTGCTCAAGCTCATGGCGGTACTATCGAAGTTACTCATGATCCTCGCGCAGCTGCTCGCGACGCTAGCGTCCTTTACACCGATGTATGGATGTCGATGGGCGATGCTGAAAATCTCCGAGCAGAAAAACTCCGTGATCTTGAGCCTTTTGCTGTCACTGAAGATATTCTCGCTCTAACAGCTGCCGACTCAATCTTTATGCATTGCCTGCCTGCGCACCGCGGTGAAGAGGTAGCGGCAGCAGTCATTGATGGTCAGAAGTCAGTCGTCTGGCGACAGGCATTTCATCGACGGACCACAATCCAAGCGCTCCTTTTCCACCTGATAAAGCAGGATTTACGCGGTACTCTGTGATTTCTTCGAGAGGGTAGTTATGCACATCTATGTTCCATGCGAGTCAAAAGTGGGTGAACGACGGGTTGCCATTGTTCCTGATGTCATCACTAAATATGTGCGCGCAGGATTTACTGTCTCAGTAGAAAGTGGTGCCGGAACATCCGCACTGGCAGACGATAGAGATCTTGTTGCAGCTGGGGCGCAAATCGCAACCACGAATGAAATTGCCAAAGCCGATGTCATTCTCTCCGTCAATCCCCTGACACCAAATCAATTTGCTCAACTCAAGCAGGGTGCAATCACCATTTCGTTTCTTGCGCCAAATCAATCTCTTGACTCCATTAGCGCTGCGGCAAAAGCCGGCGCCACAGCATTTTCCCTAGAACTAGTTCCGCGAATTTCTCGTGCTCAATCAATGGATGCGCTCACCTCGCAGGCGCTGTGCGCTGGTTATCGTGCAGCCCTAGTGGCGGCTGAATTATCGCCCCGCTTCTTTCCACTTTTAATGACTGCTGCTGGCACCGTCACCCCCGCTAATGTCGTGGTGCTCGGGGCGGGGGTAGCAGGATTGCAAGCGATTGCCACTGCCCGTCGCCTTGGTGCAGTCGTCTCTGCATACGATGTTCGCCCAGCCTCGGCTGACGAGGTGCGATCGATGGGAGCATCGTTCATTGATCTTAAACTCGAAGCGCTCGAAGGTTCTGGTGGCTATGCCCGAGAGATGACTGAAGAGCGAGCGGCCAAGCAACGAGAATTACTCACCCCATATTTAGCCAGCGCCGATGTCGTCATCACCACAGCAGCAGTCCCGGGGCGACCTGCTCCGCGATTGGTGACCGAAGAGATGGTCTCCGCCATGAAAGCGGGGGCCGTCATCGTTGATCTTGCTGCAGAAAGTGGCGGAAATGTCGCCGGTTCCAAGCCTGGTGAGATTTGCGATGTTGGTGGTGTGCGAATTTGGGGCGGCAAAGATGTGCCTAGCCAATTGCCATTCCACGCATCACAACTATTTGCTAAGAACTGCATGAACTTGCTCATGTTGATGGTGAAAACCGAAGAGGGAAAGAGCACACTGCACTTGGACTTCGATGATGAGATTATCGCGGCGAGCGCGATCACGCATGATGGTCAAGTGCGCCACGAAGGCGCAAAAGCCGCGCTGTCACATGCAACTGGAGGTTCACGATGAGTAGTGGGCTAGCGCTGATATCAATCTTCGTCTTGGCAGTCTTCGTAGGATTCGAGGTTGTTTCCAAGGTCTCGTCGACTCTACACACGCCGCTGATGAGTGGCGCAAATGCAATTCATGGTGTCATCCTTGTTGGAGCAATCATCGTCGCATCCCATAGCGATAATTCACTACAGCTCACTCTCTCTTTGATTGCGATTGTCTTAGCGACCATAAACATGGTCGGAGGCTTCGTTGTCACGGATCGGATGCTTGAGATGTTTAAGCCGAAGAAAGCACAGAGCACAAAGGATTCGGCGGCCGATAAATCTGCACCACAAGCTGGTAATCAAGCTGGCGAGGTGAAATAAGTGAGCCGGGACCTTTATGACTTGATCGGACTTGTTGCAGCAATCTGTTTCATTCTTGCACTCAAGGGACTCTCACATCCAAAGAGCGCTCGCCGAGGAAATCTCATTGGTGCCGCAGGCGCGACGATTGCAACAGTAATCGTCTTCTTCTACGGCGATCAATTGCCGCTTAAACACCTGCCACTGATTCTGGGCGCGATTCTCCTTGGATTGATTATTGGCGTTCCTGCGGCTCGGAGAGTTCAGCTCACTCAGATGCCTCAACTCGTCGCACTCTTTAATGGTGTCGGTGGTGGAGCGGCTGCACTTGTAGCAATCGTCGAGTACTTGAAATTGGGTGAGGATGCCGCCAAGAGTGGTGGCGCTATTGGCGCAGCTGTGCTGATCGCGACAATATTTACGGTGGTGGTTGGCACTACATCCTTTACTGGATCGATTGTCACCTTCCTCAAATTGCAGGAGTTGATGACTACCAGACCGGTGATTTTCCCCGGCGGTCGATTCATCATCGCAGGAAATCTTCTTGCCATCCTCGTCTGTAGTGGCTGGGTGTACAGCGCCGCAGATACCACTTCGGTCATGATCTTGATGGCGCTCTCTGCAATCTTCGGCGTGCTTTTCGTGCTCCCCGTGGGTGGTGCGGATGTGCCTATTGTCATCTCGCTACTCAATGCCTTCACCGGTCTCACTGTTGCTGCCAGTGGTTATGTTCTCGAAGCAACGCTGCTCATTGTGGCTGGAACTCTCGTTGGCGCTTCGGGAACCATCTTGACTCGATTGATGGCAGAGGCGATGGGGCGCTCGCTCTTTGGCACGCTCTTTGGCGCATTTACAGCCACCGCCACGACTGCAGGCGCTGCCGATACTCGCCCGGTGAAATCTGGTTCTGCAGAGGATGTTGCCATCTTGTTGAACTACGCACGACGGGTGGTCATCGTGCCAGGGTTTGGACTTGCAGTTGCTCAAGCACAACACACTGTTCGCGAATTAGCAGATCTGATGAGTGCAAAAGGTATTGATGTCGCCTACGGCATTCACCCAGTTGCCGGTCGTATGCCAGGGCACATGAATGTGCTCCTTGCAGAAGCGAATGTGCCCTACGAGCAATTGGTAGAGATGGATGAGATTAATCCGACCTTCCCGCAGACTGATGTTTCGATTGTCATCGGTGCCAACGATGTTGTAAACCCAGCAGCAAAGACCACTCCAGGTTGCCCGATCTATGGCATGCCCATTCTTGATGTTCAACAATCGGGAAATATCATCTTCTTGAAGCG
>CAZPIJ010000067.1:0-7505 GCA_964586805.1 uncultured Bifidobacterium sp.
CCTGCCTGCGCGAGCCGACGGAAGAAAATCAGGTCATCATCAGCAAAAATATCGAAAGTTCCAACATCGGAGTAGCACGGAGGCAACCCAGAAAGATCTGCAGCTCGTGCAGGGGCGGCGTAACTATCAGCAACCGCACCAGAGAGATACCACTGCCAGGCTTGTCTATTTGCATTCTTATCCCAGACACCAATGCTTGGAATCTTCAAGTGCGCCGGAGTATCACTTCGATCATCAATCATCGGATAGATCGGAGCCATGTACTTCAAGATTTTTTCGCCAGCATCTCGAAGTTTCAATGCCACGGCTAACACCAAACCGCCACCAGCTGAAGGACCGTAGATGCCAATGTTTTGGGAATTGATTCCTAATTCATCGCTATGTGCATGTATCCAGCGCACAGCAGTCAAGCAATCATTGACTGCTGCAGGGTACGGATCCTCGGGAGCTTTTCGATAGGCAATAGAAAAGAGCGCGACCGGCAACTCATTGGCAAGTTTTCGGCAGAGCGCATCGCTACTGTCTAGATCCCCCAAGACCATTCCGCCACCGTGAATGAATATCAGCGCTGGTTTATGGTGAGCATTTGTGCGATCACCCATTTCTCGGGTGCAGTCGTATCGCCGTACCTCAATCGGTTCTATCGAATCAGCGCGTGGCAGAGAGAAGGAGCTCACTTGGATATCTGCACCTCCGGGCATTGGGTTCTTGGCCCCTTGCGCAACCCAGTGCGCGAAAACCTCGCGACGACGCACGATGTCAGAGATCGAGTGGAATCCCCCCGGCACAACCGCCAGCAACTCCTGGAGCACCTGCCACGAGGGCAGATCTATCCCCTCTGGAGGTTGCGTTACCGGCCCCTCTAAAACACCCATATTTTCCCTCTAAACTCGAGATTTCTGGAAACCTATCTCCCACTTCTCCCCAGGTCAATCGATTGACTTTGGAGAGTGAAGGTGAAATACTCCAGAAAACATTGGCGCTATCAATCTTAATGGTGTGGAAGGTCTTGGGTGGAAAAGATGAGTAATTCGGCACGAGTGACGCTCACCGGCTCAACTTGGGGACACGAGCGCGGCTATGGCCCACTCAAGAAGCTCAATGCCCAGCATCCCGACCTATTCCCCGCTGATGTCAATTGGGATGTCCGCACCCTTCAAGAATTTGCCGATCAACCCATGAGCGAACTCTCGAAGAAGTATGACCTCATCGTCTTTGACCATCCGTGGATCGGCGAAATTGCCGCCAAAGAATATTTCTATCCGCTCGATGATCTCCTAACTAAGGAGTACATCGACGATCAAGCTCGAAACTCAGTGGGTCCATCGCACAAGAGCTACATCTGGGGCGGGAAGCTTTATGGCATTCAAATCGATGCCGCCGGACATGTCAGCGCGAAGCGTCCTGATCTTCTTGCTAAGCATGGATTGACGATTCCTGAAACCTGGCGCGAGACGCTTGCTCTTGCCGAAGATCTTCATAGCAAACGACTTCCGCTCATCACACTCTCACTCGACCCGGTCAATATCTGGTGCCTCTACATGACACTGGCCGCGAACAAGAAACTCGATCCTTACACCAATGGTCAAACGGTCCTCGATCCGAAAGATAGCGCTGAGATTCTCGAATTCATCATCGAACTTGCCAAGTTCGGCCCCTCGTCAGCCTTCGACTGGAACCCAATCAATGTTCTCGATGAGATGAGCTCGACGAACAATCTCCTCTATTGCCCCTCGCTCTTTGGCTACTCCAACTATTCCGTTGCTGGGTTCCGTGATCATCTAGTCGAGTTTGGCCATATCCCAAGTGCCGGTTTCGGTCATATTGGTGGCATCATCGGTGGCGCTGGAATCGGAATCACCAAGTCCTGCAAGCACCCCGAGGTTGCAGCCAAGGTGATTGAGGTCCTTGGTTCGCCGACGATACAAAGAACTCTCTATCAAACTCTTGGCGGACAACCAGGACATCGTGGAGCGTGGGTTGATAAAGAACTGAACGCTCGTACCTTCAACTTCTTCGCAAATACCCTACAAAATCTCGATAATGGTTACCTACGACCACGCTTCCCAGGTTTCATCGAAATCCAAACGAACTGTGGCGACATCATGGCCGAGGCTGTCTACGGTAAGACAAGCGTCGCAAAAGCGGTGGATGGTATCGATGCGATGTATCGCGCTACTTTAAAGAAGTGGGCAGATTTTCAATAACAGGCAACTCAAGATCCGTTGAAATTGCTCTCGCGTTTCTCCATGAATGCGCGTACACCTTCTTGGCCATCATGGCTCTCCATCAAGGGAGAGGTAAGATCAATCTCTAGTTGTAACGCATCTGCCAACGAGAGACTCGCACCTTTGTTATGAATAGCCTTGAGGGTGCCAATCGCTAATGGGCCGCGTTTACATACCTCTTCGACATACTTGGCTAGTTCTTCATCGAAATTATCATCATCAAGGACAGCAGAGATCAGGCCGCAATTAGATGCCTCTTCACCCCGAAGCCAACGACCGCGCATGATCATCTCATTTGTTTTGGCCCGACCAATCAAACGAGGGGTGATTGCTGTTCCACCACCACCAGGGAGTAATCCAAGGTTCGCCTCAGGTAAGCCAAGTTTTGCTGATTTGTTTGCAACAATCAGGTCGCAGTGCAGCGCTAATTCGAGTCCGCCACCCAGTGCATAGCCATAGATTGCTGCGATGAAGGGCTTAGGTATTTCAAATATCCGGTTAGCCACTCGGCCAGCATCAACGATGAATTTCTCGAAGGCTTTCTGACTCATACCGAGATACTGTTCGATATCCGCACCGGCAACGAAAGCTTTGCGCCCAGCGCCTTGAAGCACACAGACCCGAGCATCAGATTGTGCAAACTCTTCGAAAGCATCGCCAAGTCGCTCCCAGACTTCGACCGAGAGCGCGTTGAGCTTATCTGGACGATTGATCGTGACATGAAAAGCCTCTCCTGCTCGTGCTGTGAGTACTACAGGTTCCATTGACGACTCCTTTATCACTTACGCAGGGAAAATTGCGTTGACCAGATCCTCTTCTACCGCAATCAACCGTTCAATGAGCGCCGAACGCTCTTCGCCCTTGGCGCTTTCGAGGAATCGGACTCCGAATGGATCAAGACGATTTCGCAACAGCGCAAGTTTCTCTGGACTGATCTGATAATCCTTGAATTCCAAGATTCTTTCGAGCTTCTTGCTCTCGAAGTTAAGGCGACTCACCCCGATATTGGAAATATAGAGGCAATCCCCCGGACGCAATCCATAGTTGATTCGCTGCTCTGGTGTAAGCAAAGTGCGCTGTGCACTGACCATCGAAACTTCTGGCACCATACTCAACTCGTTCTCACTCATCTGGTAGATGACAAAATTGCGATGGAAGTCGGCAACATCTCCCATACCACCTTGGCCAGGAAGTCGAATCTTCTTCCCTGAAGGAGAGGTCACCCAAAGATTGTTGGTGCGAAGATGCTGATCTACCTGTGCGACTGCAACCACTTCGTAGTCGATAAAACCAGGCTCGTAATAGAGGTGATATGTGTCATCCCCACCCCAGTGGAATCGTGCTGACTTGTAGTCGAGCCCCTCGCCAATCGAGAGTAACAGCGGGCGTTCATCGACATCGACATAGCCACCAGCGGTGGTCATGATGACAACTTCGGGGCGATCCATCTTGGCAAGGAAATAAGAGCCAAGAGCAAGGGGCGAGACTGCGCCGGCTGAAAGAATTTCTCCCGGCTTATAGAGATCGGATAAGTAGATGATCATCTTGTCTTCAATCGAGATCTCATCGGGAATCTCGATAGGTTGCTTAGCAATCTGCTCGTTGATTTGGGCTAGTGAGACTCGAGCAGCGTTGCGTACGAAGCGTTCGCGCTCTGTCGTAGGCAAGAGCGCAGAATCTGCCAAGCCATTCTCAGCATAATTCTTGATTGCGCGGTAATCAGTGACATAGTCAGGAAGGCATGAGGTTGGATATGCGCCCATCGGCGCATGCACAATTGACATGTCGCGAGTCTTCGGAATGAAGATTGCATTTTGGTCGATGTCGAGTCGATCGACGATTCGTTCAACACTGACGATGACCTTCTTTGCAGCACCTAGATAAGCAAAATCCAAACCACGAGTTCCTTGAATGAGAACATTTCCCTGACGATCTGCTTGCTGTGCATGTACCAAGAAGAAGTCGATCGTAAGCGCAGCAGCCTTGGCCAGTCCGCTGCCATCATTGAGAGCTTGATAGGTATCAAAGTCATCGGTCGTTGGCTTTTTAAAGGTCGAATAAGGTTGATTGCGCGCTGCGGCGTCGCAAGCATTCATCAAGGTCAGCGCGGTGTATTCGTGAGTGATCAGCTCGTTATTCTCGAGCGCCTTACGAAATCGCGGCGCCAAGCCGAAGATATCCAGGCTCGAAAAACAGAAGGAGATCTCCTTCACCTTGCCGGGAACTTCGAGATACATCTCGAGCGGGATGTTCCCACTCCAGGCTATGTAGTGCAGATCCTTTACCGGAGACCGCTTTATCTCGTGGACGAGCGCCATCGGCAAGCGAGTAAAGAGCGCGCCGCCAAGGGCAATCGATGCACCATCCTTGATCTCAGCAATAGCATCCGAGATTGAAACGAACTTACTCAACTGACATTTCGTCTCTCTGCAGAGATGACGCCTTTAGCAAGATAATCGGCAATCTCACTCTCGGAAAGATCGAGATACTCCTTGGCCAATTCTTGGGCATGCTCAGAAAAGAGCGGTGGATGCTTTCGAATCTTTGAAGGCGTGCCTTTGAACTTCACCGGAATGCCCAGGGTCTTCAGCGAACCTGCAGTGGGGTGCGGAATAGATACGAACATCTCGTTGTGATTGAGTTGTGGATCGGCAATGACTGCCTTGTAATCCTGAACCGGAGCCACCCACAGATCGCGCTCGAGCATCTTCTCGAGTAGGTCGTTGACCTTCCAATCCTTGGTCTTCTCATCAATGAGGCGCTTGTAATCATCACGCTTAGGAATCTCGTTCTTACTGTCATCGCCCTTGAACTCTTCGATATCCAGAACTTCGCCAACTTCAGAGAGCGGATTCATTGCAATTGCAATCCAGCCATCCTTGCATTTGTAGAGACCATATGGAGCACCAGTCCATGGGTTAGCAATACCAGCGGCGCTTCGTTCTGGTTGGATGCCATCTTGCAAGAAAGCAGTGAATTGATCGGTCTGCGCTGCAAGAATCGAGTTCATCAAATTGACCTCGACCTGTTGCCCCTCGCCAGTATTCATTCGCGAGATGAGAGCAGCGAGAGTGCCATAGACGATATGGAAACCTGCGGTGAGATCGGCAATGCCAGCTGCGATGGGTGTTGGTGGATCATCGCGTCTACCAATAACGGTGGGGAATCCTGTCATCGATTGGGCAAGGAGATCTTGACCCGGACGAGTGACATAAGGTCCATCGCTACCGTATCCAGAGCTGGAAACTACGATGATGTCGGGGTTGGTCTTTTTCAAAGTGTCATAGTCGATGCCGAGTTTCTTCATGACCCCGGGGCGGAAATTCTCGATAACTACATCGGCCTTATCGCAGAGGCGGCGGACCAAGGCCAACCCTTCTGGAGTCTTGAGATCAATACCGATACTTCTTTTATTACGATTGAAAGCCAAATAAGAGACGGTCTCGCCACCAAGGTAGATTCCGCTGAGCGCAAAGTTGCGCATCCAGTCGCCTCCTGGTGGCTCGATCTTCACGATATCGGCGCCCATGTCGCCTAAAATCATCGTTGCAAATGGACCTTGCGCCAATTGCGTGAAGTCGGCAATCAAAATCCCATCTAGCGGACCAGTTCTACTCACTTGATATCCCTCTCTCGTCGCCCAACAATTTGTGGAACTATTTAGCGGATTCGAAACTCTTCTTTAGTTGCAGGATATCTTCGGTGGAGTCGTAGCGATAGCACCGTGCAGTTGCGCCACCATCGACCGCAATTGATTGTCCAGTAAGGAATGAAGATTGATTAGAGAGCAAGAAAGCCGCGACATCGGCAATCTCAGATGGCTCGCCCAATCGCTCTAATGGATGGATGAGCGCCATATCGAGTTCGGTCTTTGCAGGATCCTCAGATTCGTTAATGACTTTAGTGAGCATTTCGGTGCGAATTGCACCTGGTGCAATCGCATTTGCTCGGATCCCGAGCGGCCCGTATTCCACAGAGATATAACGAGTCAGCGAATCGACGCCACCTTTAGCAGCATCGTATGCAGCCCAACCATTAAATCCAGAGCGACCATGAACAGATGAGATGTTCACGATTGCACCCGGCAACTTCTGCTTGACGAACGATTGGATCGCTTGCGCGCAACCCCAGAAAACTCCCATGAGATTGACATCCATGAGGCGCTTTACCTCGGCAACATTTGGAGTGTGCAAGTTGCCACCTAACGCGATTCCTGCGTTATTGACCCAGGATGCCAAAGGCGCTTTTGCCATGGCAGCCTCGGCCGCTTTGGCATAGACGCCCTCTTTGCAGAGATCGTCGTTGATGATGAGAGCAGAATCCTTGAACTTTGCTTGTGTCGCAGCTGCAGAGTCGGAATTGAACTCGATTCCAACAACGAAGTAACCATCTTCGACGAGTTTCTTTAGGATGGCAAAGCCGATTCCGGAGCCAACGCCGGTGACTACGACGCTCTTACTCATATCTGCTACTTCCTCACCTTCGCTGAAGTCTGATCGATAAGAACCGCGATGATCAGAGCTGCACCAAGTGCAGTGGTCTGTCCATAGGATGGTAGTTGAAGGTGTGCAAATCCGTTAGAGAGCGTTGCAAGGATTCCCACTGCCATCGCGGTGCCGACAATGGAACCTCGACCTCCAGCAAGACTGGTGCCTCCAAGGATTACCGCTGTGACCACTGAAAGTAAATATGAGGTACCAAGTTGTGGCGAAGCAGCACCCAACTGGCAGACAAGAATCAATCCACCGATGGCCGCAGAGAAACCGCTGACAGCGTAGAGGCCAAGTGGCAACATCTTGATGGAGATTCCCGAGAGTCGGGCCGCCTCTCGGTTGCCTCCAATAGCAAAGATGTTCCGCCCGACAACTGTCTTCCGTTCGACAAAGAGTGCGAAAGCCATCACGACAACAAGAATGATGACAAACACTGGAATTCTGAAAGGTTTGGTGTAGAGGAACCAATCGAAGAGATCATCACGAATAGAGACGGTCTGGCCGGATGAAAGGATAAAGGCAAGTCCCGAGAAGAAGGACATCGTTCCCAAGGTAGTGATGAAAGGGTTCACTCCTAGTTGCACCACAATAAATCCGTTCAACACGCCTACCAAAGTTCCAGTTGTGATCGCAAGGATCACCACCAGCCAACTAGGCATTCCGGTTGCGAGCAACTTTCCAACCAAGACGGTCGTTAATGCAACGACGCTTCCGACGGAAACATCGATACCGCCAGAGACAATCAATGGCGTTTGTGCCGCTGCCATGATTCCCAGCGCAGTCG
>CAZPIJ010000068.1:0-7441 GCA_964586805.1 uncultured Bifidobacterium sp.
TACCTGGTGAGCGGATTGAGTGCAGGAGCAGTGAAAGAGTAATTCCAGAGCAGGATTCATCGACTAGAGATTGGATGCGTGAACTAAAGCCATGAAGATCACCGGATATAAGTTATTCCCAGCCCCACCTCGTGAGTTGTTCCTCAAGATCGAAACTGATGAAGGAATCGTCGGCTGGGGCGAGCCGGTGCTCGAAGGTAAGACTGACACTGCGGCGGCCTGTGTCGTTGAGTTGATGGATACCTTGATTGGTAAAGATCCACGCCAGATCGAGCGTCACTGGCAGCGAATGCTCAAGGGTGGCTTCTATCGCGGTGGCGCCATCGCCTTCTCGGCTATTTCCGGAATCGACCAAGCGCTCTGGGACATCCTCGGTAAAAGCCTTGGCGTACCCGTCCATCAGTTACTCGGAGGCGCTGTTCGCGACCGAGTTCGCATCTACGGCCACTTGAACACCAAGACACCTCATCAAGCGCAAACTCAGATTCCGCTCAAGCAAGAGATCGAAGAGCTTCGTGAGATCACCCAACTTCAGATGGATCGTGGGCTCACGGCATTCAAGTTCTGTCCTTCCGATGCGCTCGAGCCGATTGACAACCTCAAAGAGGTGAACAAGATTGTTGCTCGCGTTGCTGCAGTTCGCGAACATATTGGTGATGAGCGTGATCTCATGCTCGACTTCCATGGTCGATTCAGCTTGGCTAATGCACGCAGACTCCTGCCACTTCTCGAACCATTCAATCTCTTGTTCGTGGAAGAGCCCGTGCTTCCTGAGTACACCAAGCACTTCGGTTTGATCGTGGAATCCACCCCAATTCCAATCGCTACCGGCGAGCGCCTCTTCCTCCGCACCGACTTCCAGGATGTCTTGCGCACCGGCTTGGCTGTCGCACAGCCTGATATCAGCCATGCTGGCGGTATCTCAGAGCTCCGCAGGATCGCTGCTATGGCCGAGACCTACAACGTCTTCATGGCGCCACATAGCCCACTTGGACCAATCAACTTGGCGGCAAGCTTGCAGTTGGACTTTGCTACGCCTAACTTCCTTATCCAGGAGCAGGTCCTCGGACTTGGCAACCCAGGCACTGAATCCAATACTCATAAGTTCGTCGATTACAGCGACTTCAAGGTCAAGGATGGCTATGTCGAATTGATGACCAAACCTGGTTTGGGTATCGAGGTCGACGAAGAGGCTGTCGCTTACGTTGCGGCGAATACCAAGCCCTGGCACGCACCGGATTGGACTGGCAAAGACGGCGCACTCGCCGAGTGGTAAACCAGCGCTCTAAGGAGCGACACCTCCATCAATCTTGCCAAATCGAAGTCTTCCTCTATCGGTTCTGACGTGCTACTTTTCCTCATCAGTGCAAGTCAAGAGCGCCAAATCATCCCCCCTTGGCAAAAATGAAAGGTGAATAACAATGTCCAAGAAATCTAGAATTCAAATGATGGCGCTCGCCGCTGGGGCGCTTTTGGTATTGGCTGGTTGTAGCGAGAGCAAGTCGGGTTCTAGTGCCGCAGGAACGAGCACCGATACTAAAAAACGCGTCTGCGCTATTCTCCCCGATGCGTCAACATCTCCCATATGGGAGAACGTCCATCGCCCAGCGCTCACTCAGGGATTCACCGATGCTGGTTTTGATGTCGACGTCCAGAATGCTAATGGAGATACCAATAAATATGCCACAATCGGATCCCAGCAGCTTTCAGGTGGATGTTCACTAATGGTGCTCGTCGATCTTGAAGGTGCGGCACTTCAAATTGCTACAAACGCTAAATCACAAGGCATTCCAGTTATCGCCCTGGATCGTCCATTTGCTGGTGCTGATTACTTCGTCTCATACGACAATTACAAGATTGGTCAGATTCAAGGTCAACTCGTGGTAGACGCAGTTAAGGCAGAAGGTAAAGACCTTTCGAAGATCAATGTGGTTTACGTAAGTGGAGATCCAACCGATGGAACCGTCAAACTTCTCCATGATGGCGCAACCGACTCGCTCACTAAGGGTGGAATGAGCAAGCCTGCTGGAGAGACCCAAGGTACATGGGATGGCGCCAAAGCGGGAACTTACTTCGAGCAGCTCTACACCAAGCTCGGTGGCAAGGTTGATGCAGTTTGGGCAGCGAACGATACAAATGCTGCCGCAGTCATCACAATTCTCGACAAGTACGGCAAGAAGCTCCCTATCTCCGGTCAAGATACGACAGATGCTGCTGTTCAGAACATCTTGCTAGGCAAACAGAGTGGAACTGTGAATACAGCTATCGATGCAGAACCTCTGGCGGCTGTGGCTGTGGGGGTCGATATCCTCAATGGAAAGACACCTGCCTTTACGGAAAAGCAAGATGGAGTGCCTTTTATTAAGGTCGATCCAAAGATGGTGAAGGTAGATGACATCAAGGACATCGTGAAATCTGGCCAAGTCAAAGTTGAGAACATCTGTACTACAGATGAGCTGAAAGCCGCTTGCGCCAAATACGGTGTTCAGTAAAGAATCCAAGTAACTCCAACTGAACCAAGAAACTATGTTGGATAAGACTTCACCACTGATTGAACTTCAGTCTGTGGTGAAGTCTTTTGGAGCCGTTGATGTCTTATCCGGAGTAAATTTCGCCGCGCATGCCGGAGAGGTCACTGCTCTAGTCGGCGACAACGGCGCTGGGAAATCTACATTGATCAAGGGAATTGCGGGAGTTCAGCCTTACGATTCAGGAAGAATTATGTTCGAGGGCCACGAGGTTCTCATTAAATCACCGACTGATGCGAGCGCTCTTGGAATCGAAGCTGTTTACCAGGATCTCGCCCTTTGTGACAACCTTGATGTCGTTCAGAATATGTTCTTGGGTCGCGAACTTGTTCGCGGCACATCACTTGATGATCAGAGTATGGAAGTTAAGGCGCGCGCTACTCTGGAGGCGCTCTCTGTTCGGAACATCTCGTCAGTTCGAGCCAAAGTAGCCAATCTCTCCGGAGGACAACGCCAGACGGTCGCGATTGCTCGATCGGTGTTGTGGGAGAACAAATTGGTGATTCTTGACGAACCAACTGCGGCGTTGGGTGTCTCCCAAACTAAACAAGTTTTGAAAATGGTTCGCAATCTCGCTGAATCCGGCTTGGCTGTGATTCTCATTAGCCACAACATGCAAGAAGTATTAGCTGTCGCTGATCGAATTCAGATTCTTAGATTAGGTCAGATGGTTGCTGATCTTCGTGCAAGTCAAACGAACATCAACACAGTAGTGGGGTTCATCACCGGCGCTGAAAGTCTCTCTCTGCAAGGTGAAGTGCAGCAATGAGTACGGCGACTTCAATTCGTGAGGAGGTATCTCGTTACCTAGCTGGTGTTAGACAAGGCAGGATGGGGTCCCTTCCGGCATTCATTGGTTTCGTTGTTCTCGTGATTCTCTTCTCGATACTCAATCCAGTATTCTTCAGCCAACTTAATTTTGCCAACTTACTCCAACAATCCGCACCACTTATCATCCTCACAGCGGGTCTCATCTTTGTCCTATTAATCGCCGAAATCGACCTTTCGGCTGGGGTGACTTCAGGGTTAGTAAGTGCAATCTTCGTCGTAACTTTGAAGAATCTAGGAATTCCCTGGTGGCTTGCCATGTTGCTTGCGATTGCCGCCGGGGTACTCATTGGACTTGGGATTGGTCTGCTCGTGGCAAAGGTGGGAATTCCCTCCTTCATTGTCACTCTCGCAGCATTTCTGGCTTTCCAGGGATTGCAGATAATCGTCGTAGGTCAAGGTGGTCTCTATCGAGTGGAGACCCCAGCAATTCTTGCACTAGAGAATAAGAACTTACCCGTAACCTTTGGCTGGTTACTTGGTGGCGTTCTTGTGGCGGGAGCTCTATTAGGCGGTCTTCGGTCACGTAGCCGCGCTGTGAAAAATGGACATGAAGTGCAGGGTTCTCCACTCTTTCTTGCCAAAATTGCCATTTTGGCAATCGCAATTTCAGCATCGATCTTTATCCTCAATCTTGAGCGCGGATCGAACCCCCAGTTTCAGATAAAAGGGGTACCAGTTGCGGTTCTGATCGTGCTCGTGGTACTCCTACCGAGCAATCACCTGTTATCGCGGACTCGTTTTGGAGTGCATATCTACGCTGTAGGTGGCAATCCAGAGGCTGCACGTAGAGCTGGAATCAATCTCGGACGGATTCGAATCTCCATCTTCATTATCTGCTCCACTTTAGCCTCAATCTCAGGCTTGATGGCTGCCAGTCGCGTGGGAACCGTTGATGCCTCCGCTGGTAGAACCGTTGTGCTTAGTGGTGTTGCGGCGGCGGTAGTCGGAGGGGCTAGTCTCTTTGGAGGGCGAGGGAAAATCAGCGACGCTGTCATCGGAGGTTTGGTCATAGCTGTAATTGATAATGGACTTGGGCTTTTGAATCTTCCCTCTGGTTTAAACCTCGCTGTCACAGGTGGCGTCCTCCTGCTCGCTGCAACAGCCGACGCTTTCTCACGTAAGCATGGAACGATTAGAAGCTAAATTACGCGCAAAGATATATTCTTCACCAATCTTCATGACCTGATTGAACTCTAATTTCTTGTAAAACTCTATTGCCCGCAAGTTGGATTGAGCTACCCTCAAATGTACTCCACTTACCCCTAGTCCCGAAAATTTATCGAGTAAATGTGTGATCATCACCTTTCCAAAGCCTCTATTTTGGGCTCTTGGCAAGAGATCGATATGTAGATGTGCGAGATATTCGCACACAACCGAATCTGGAGTCATCGTCATAGATGCAAAATTCTGCAATAAGTGTAGGTCTGCCTGCTTCAACATTGAACTCTCACGATATCTCTCGAGTAATTGCGCTCGGTATCTTGACAAGACCAGAGACTCGAATTCGTTCGTATTTCGTGCGCCGAGGACGTAACCACATATTCCTCGATTGTCGCTAAGTGCAAAGGCTAACTCCGGTTCAAATCTCACATACGGTTCTACATAGATCTCACCAAGTAATTCTGGAAGCTGATACAGATCGGTCGCATCCTCGCCAGCATTTCCAGTCTGAAGGCATACCGCACGCAACTCCGCGAGATCCCCAAGGCCTGCGGGGTCCAATCGCACCCCATTTGCGAGCACCCTAGTCATTTGTCGATTTTATCTTGAGTTGAAGAAGCTTCCAAGGATAAAGTGTCGTGTGACCAACTTCTTGGCGATAGATGTGGGTGGCTCTCGTATCAAGTGTTTTGACTCCCAATCGCAGTCACGTTTCGAAGGTGAAGGGGTAGTACACAGCGATAAACTCGCTATTGATCTTGCCAGCGCCATCGTTCGTATAGTTCCCTCTTCGATTACCTCATGTGCGCGAGTTTTTATGAGTTTGGCCGCAATCCCACAACGTGACCATGACCGGCATCTTCTGGCAGCTGCGCTCTACCAAAGGCTCTCCTTTGATGAATTGATCATCTGTACTGATACCCATGCAGCCTCTCTGAGCAGCAGTACACCTGCGGAACTTACCGTTGCAATAGGGACGGGCATCACTGCGAGAATCAAGACCAAGACAGAGAGTTTCGACATGAGTGGACATGGCTACCTGATAGGCGACGAAGGTAGTGCTCATTGGATAGGCAGGCAGGGTTTGAATCTGGCTCTTCGTTCAGCTGAAGGTCGAGATCCACAGACCTCGTTAACCGAGCTTGCGGCCAGAAAATTCGGTGTACCACTCAAAGATTTGGCTGACCACATCCACCAAATGCCCAATGCAGTTTCAGAGATCGCTGGTTTTGCGAAGGTAGTCAGTGCTGCTGCCGAAAATAATGATCTACCTGCACTGCAGATAATTCAACAGGCTGCGAATGAGATAAGCGGGTTGATTCATGATGCAATCTCTCGAGCGTCTATAGAGACGATAGCTCTCGTAGGAGGGGTCGTTAGCGGCTCTTGCCTACTAAAAAGGCTCCTTATCAGTGAAATTGAAAAATTAAATCTGATCCTCATTGAAGAGGCAGTTGCGCCACTTGACGGGCTTTTAAAATTAGCTACTTCAAAAAATTTTCATTCAGACTTATTCATCGTTCAGACCTCGAAGATACCCGCGACTGTTTGGAGCGCTCTCTACCTAGAAAAAACTGTTGCAGTGCTCGATGAAATTTCTCAATCTCAAATGACTGCGATTGTAGCTGCCAGTGAGATTCTCTCCGATTCGCTTGCGAATGGCGGATTGATCCACACTTTCGGTACTGGTCATTCTCATCTACTTGCCGAGGAAATCTTTTATCGCGCTGGGGGATTGGCAGCGATTTACCCAGTTCTAGATGAGCGGCTTATGCTTCACAAAGAGGTCGTCACCGCTAGTCAAGCTGAACGTTTGCCGAATCTCGCATCTGAACTTATTCAATCTCACCCTATCGCTGATGGCGATGTCGTTATTGTTATCTCAAATAGTGGCGGAAACCAAGTAATAATTGATTTTGTGACGGAAAGTAAGAAATGCGGTGCCAAGGTCATTGCGCTTACAAGCCTCCGTCATGCCACATCTTTAAGCGCTCGTTCAAATAGCTCGGAAAAGATCCATCAACTTGCCGATTTGGTTCTTGATAATTGCGGTGTGGTAGGTGATGCATCTATTCAAATACCAGGTGCCACGGCTCCAATAGGCCCTACTTCAACAATTGGGGGTAGTGCGATTCTGCACGCTATCGTGATAGGTGCAGTAACAAACCTATTGCGAGAGGGAGTCGCTCATGAAATTTTTCTCAGTAGTAATCTAAAAGGTGGGGATGAAAATAATCAAGCAATTTTCGATAAATTCAGTTCAGTCATCCATCTCTATAATTAGACCGGGCACGTATGGCTGAGCGGCTTACTCTTTCCATTGATTGTGGTGGGCTGTTCTTGAAGAGTTCGGTGCTCGATGACTTGGGAACGATGCGCTCCAAGCCCAATCGAATCCCCACGCCCTATCCGCTCTCCCCTGAGCTCTTTGTCGAGACCATTGATTCGATAGCCTCGGAGTTGCCCGATGCCTATCGAGCAACAATCGGTATGCCCGGCATGATTCGCAATGGTGTTGTCGTTGCGATTCCACATTACGTCAACACGAAGGGGCCTAATACTCGACCAGATCCCGAACTGCTCAATGCGTGGTGCGGTTTCGATGCACAGAGCGCGATCGCAGCAAAGTTGAAAATTCCCACGCTGGTACTTAACGATGCCGAAGTCCATGGCGCTGGGATTATCACCGGAACTGGCTACGAAGTTGTCATTACCCTTGGCACTGGCCTGGGTTTTGCCATCTTCTACGGTGGGAAATTAGCGCCACATTTCGAACTCTCCCACGCCACTATTCGTCGAAATACCACCATCGATAAGTGGATTGGTGAGCACGAACGCAAGCGCCTAGGGACGATTTTCTGGTCGAGGCGAGTACGTCAGTTGATCGATGAACTCCGCCCAGTATTTAAGTGGGATCGCCT
>CAZPIJ010000069.1:0-2653 GCA_964586805.1 uncultured Bifidobacterium sp.
AACTTCGACATTTCAGACGAAGTGATGGCTACTCTGTAGCAATGAAGGTGTTGGGAATCGACCCAGGTTTGACGCGATGTGGTGTTGGTGTCCTTACAGGTGAACCGGGAAAAGCGCTCTCGTTGATTGCGGTCGATGTCATTCGCACACCACCTGCCATGCCACTTGCCGATCGGTTGCACGAGATAAGCCATTCCATTGCACGATGGATCGATGAGCATCAACCCGATGAAATCTCCGTCGAACGCGTCTTCGTGCAGGCTAATCGCCGCTCAGCAATGGAGACGGCGCAAGCATCCGGAATTGCCTTAGCACTGGCTGCTGCGCGGAAAATTCCGGTCTCGTTACATACCCCGAGTGAGGTGAAAGCCGCAGTCACTGGTTCTGGGCGCGCCGACAAAGCACAGGTAGCCGAAATGGTTCGAAGATTGCTCCGCCTCAAGGAGCGACCCGAACCTGCAGATGCAGCCGACGCACTAGCGCTGGCAATCTGTCATATATATCAGAGCGCTAGCGCGGCCAAAATTCGAGAACGCCAGCGAAGTTCTGAGGGTGCGAAATGATCGCCACACTTCGAGGGAAGATTGTCGGCGTAACTGATCAAGCTGTGATTATCGATGTTCACGGAGTTGGATTTTCGGTCATCACCACTCCGGTACTTCGCTTGAGTGCGCAAGCTGGTGGAGATATTTTCCTGCACACTGCCTTAGTTGTTCGTGAAGATGGGTTTACGCTCTTTGGCTATCAAAGTATGAGCGAGCGGGATCTTTTTCAGCTGTTGCAAACCGTTTCAGGGATTGGTCCCAAAGTTTCACATGCAGTGCTTGGCGCACTTTCACTTGAAGAGATCATCCGCGCAATTCGAAGCGAAGATAGTAAATCGCTGGAAAAAGTCTCTGGTCTAGGGAAAAAAGGTGCCCAGCGAATTATTCTAGAACTTAAGGAGAAGGTAATAAGTTTCGGAGAACCTGCGACTAAATCATCGAACATGTCGACTCCTGGTGCGCTTTCGTTAGCTCAGGCTCTGACTGGACTTGGCTTCTCTAGTAGAGAAATCGAACATGCACTTGATGTGGTGAAAGATTCAGCAAGCACCACAATCGAAGATCAACTGAAAACTGCCTTAGCCGCGCTCACCAATGGGGGTCCTCGTGTCTGACGAGAGCATTCTCTCGCCCCACTCTGCCAGAGAAGAGATCAGCCAAGAGGGAGCGTTGCGACCCAAGACGCTCACCGAATTTATTGGACAAGAGCGGATAAAGGAGCAACTTCATCTATTGGTGAGCGCTGCGAAAAAACGGAGCCATATCGCCGACCATGTTCTCCTTGCCGGCCCGCCTGGGTTAGGAAAAACAACCTTGGCGCACATCCTCGCCGAAGAGATCGGTGCAGGCATTCGACTTACCAGCGGCCCCACTCTGCAGCGGGCAGGTGATGTTGCAGCGATACTCTCGTCCATCACCGAGGGTGAAATCCTCTTCATTGATGAGATTCATCGGATGTCTAGACCCGCAGAGGAAATGCTCTACCTCGCTATGGAAGATTTTCGGGTTGACATCATCGTAGGAAAGGGTCCAGGCGCGACTGCTATTCCGCTGGAACTCCCTCGATTCACTCTCGTGGGAGCAACAACTCGTGCAGGTTTACTTCCGAGTCCACTAAGAGACCGCTTTGGGTTCACCGCGCAATTAGATTTTTACGAAAGTTCCGAGTTGGGCAAAGTTGTCGAACGGAGCGCAGAGCTACTAAATGTTGCTATTTCTCCCGACGCACTTATCGAGATTGCTCGTCGCTCCCGCGGCACTCCACGAATCGCCAATCGACTGCTCCGTCGAGTGCGCGACTATGTTGAGGTGCATGGCAGAGCAAACACAGTAACTATTGGCGAGGTTCAAGCGGCCCTGGAACTATATGAAGTAGATGACTTGGGATTGGATCGTCTTGATCGAGCACTTTTGCGGGCGATGATTGAACGGTTTAACGGCGGTCCTATCGGACTCACCACGATGGCGATGTCGGTCGGAGAAGAGAGCGAAACGATTGAGAGTATCTGCGAGCCGTTCTTGCTCCGCTCTGGCTTGTTGGCACGAACCCCCAGGGGAAGAATCGCCACCGCGAGCGCCTGGCGCCACCTTGGGTTGACCCCGCCAGCGGCGGGAGAGCAGCTCTTTGGTGGAGAGATTGGTGATTAGACCCTTTTAGGAAAGGCCTCTAGACTTTCCCCTTGTGTCTACCTCTACCTCAAGGCCAGGTCGAGCAATTGTCGCTCTGCTGGTTATCTTGATAGCTGGCGCCTCAGTCATCTTCCTTCAAGGTTCGACCAAGATTCGCTATGGCTTGGATCTTCAGGGTGGTACGAGCGTGGTTTTGCAGCCTCGCGTCGATGGGAATACCGGGCAAGTTACTGCTGCGGCCATCGAACAAGCGGTTTCCATCATTCGCCAACGGGTCAACTCACTTGGAGTGGCCGAAAGTGAAGTCGTCGCACAAGGCAGCGGGATAAATAGGCAAATTGTGATTTCGGTACCAGGAGAAACCGGCGAACGAGTTGTTGATCTGGTGGGTCAAACAGCAGAATTGAGATTCCGCCAAGTGCTTGCTGTGGGGAGCGCAATCCAAGCGCCGGCTGCATCTCCGGCTGCATCTCCGGCTG
>CAZPIJ010000069.1:2753-7372 GCA_964586805.1 uncultured Bifidobacterium sp.
CCGGCTGCATCTCCGGCTGCATCTCCGGCTGGCTCCGCCTCTGCAACCCCGTCACCATCGGGGAGCAAACTCACCAAAAGCGCAGCCTTTCTCTCGGATCCTTCACCGGCTGCATCCGTTTCACCGGAACCCATAGTCACCCCCGACAGCACCGCCACACCAGAGGCAGTCACAACTGCTGCGCAACCTGCAGTCAGTGACGAGCTCTCAAAGAAGTTTGCCGCCCTTGATTGCACAGACGAGAAGAATCTTGTTGGAGGCGGCGATGATCCCGATCAACCGCTGGTTACATGCGATCGAGATGGCACAAGCCGTTTCGTGTTAGGTCCTGCCGAAGTACTTGGCCGACAGGTACGCAGTGCAGCATCGGCAATTGATCAACAGGGTGCTGGTGGTTGGTTTGTCACCCTTAATTTCGATAAAGAAGGAACAAAGAAATTCGGCGAAATCACCCAGCGCGTGGTTTCACTCACTGCACCGCAAAACCAAGTTGCCATCGTTCTTGATGGTCTAGTTGTTTCGGCCCCTCGCATCGTCGATGCAATTCTGGGTGGGCAGGCACAGATCACTGGCAATTTTACGCAGCAAGAGGCTAGTGATCTTGCTAATGTCTTGAAGTATGGCTCCTTGCCCCTAGCGTTCGACCGCGGCGAAGTGCAACAGATTTCACCAACTCTTGGTAGCGATCAACTTCGTGCGGGTGTTCTCGCTGGAGCGCTCGGATTGATTCTGGTTATCGTCTACTCATTCTTCTACTACCGAGCACTTGGTATTGTCACTGTTGGCTCTCTTGCGCTGGCTGCACTTCTGCTCTGGATGTCCGCCGTCATTCTGGGTGAAAATCTTGGATTCACCCTCACCCTTGCTGGAATTGCGGGCACTATCGTGGCAATCGGTATCACTGCCGATTCATTTATTATTTATTTTGAAAGATTACGCGACGAAATACGAGAAGGTCGCTCACTACGTTCGGCAGCAGAAACGGCCTGGGTTCGCGCCCGACGCACCATCGTCATATCGGATGTGGTCTCGCTCATAGCTGCAACCCTGCTCTTCATCTTTGCAATCGGGGGAGTCCGAGGGTTTGCTTTCACTTTGGGTCTAACAACAATTATCGATCTCATCATCATCTTCCTCTTCACCAAACCGTTGATCACTTTCCTTTCGCGATTCTCGTTCTTTGCAAATGGCCATCCATTATCAGGATTGGACACTAAAAAGGTTGTTCGTGGAACCTCCGGAGGGAAGAACTCATGACGACAAAAGTTTCCTTCGGTGATCGGCTCTATCGGGGCGAGAAATCATTCAATTTCGTTCAGAATCGCAGGCGCTGGTACACCCTCTCCGCAGTCCTCATTCTTGCCTCGCTTTTTGCACTAGGCGTCAAAGGTCTTGAACTAGGTATCGAATTCAAGGGTGGATCAGAATTCGTTCTCAACAAGTCTGGGATAACCGTCCCCGAGGCACGCGCAGCAATGGATAAAGCCGATGTACCAGGGGAGCCAATCGTCCAAACGGTGGGCGATAGCAAAGTACGTATTCAAACAGGAGCGCTGACTAACGCGCAGTCTTCTAAGGTGCTTGATGTGCTCTCTACTACTTTCGCTCTCTCCAAATCAGATATCGACACTCGATTGATCGGCCCATCGTGGGGTAGGGAGATCACCCGAAAAGCAGCAACTGCGCTGATTGCTTTCTTACTCATCATTATCTTGTTCTTGTCCATTACCTTCGAACCTAAAATGGCGATCGCTGCAATCATTGCGCTTTTCCACGATGTGTTCATTACCGTTGGTATCTATGCGCTCGTAGGATTCGAGGTAACTCCGGCAACGGTGATCGGATTCCTGACGATTTTGGGTTATTCGTTATACGACACGGTGGTGGTATTCGACAAAGTTCGTGAAAATACCCGCGGAATCGCTGGTGGTTCTCGCTCTACCTATTCGGAAGCGGCCAACCTTGCGGTCAACCAAACACTTGTTCGTTCCATCAATACATCAATAGTTGCACTTCTACCTGTAGCGGCAATTCTCTTTGTGGGCGCGGGAGTACTTGGGGCAGGAACTCTCAAGGATCTTTCCCTTGCACTGCTCATTGGTTTGGCAGTGGGAACTTACTCGTCCATCTGTGTTGCGACACCATTCTTGGCGGCGATGCGCGAGCGCGAGCCCGCGATGCGTGCACTGGCCAAGCGAGTGCAGAATAAGACGAGCAAAGTTTCCTCCGGAGAAACTCCGATCAGCTCTCAAGTTGAAGAGCCAGCCGTTCGGGGTCCACGGAATCAACCCAAGCGCCAGAAGCAGAAGAGTGGGAAAAATAAGGGCGGCAAGGCGCAGAAAAAGCGTTAAGTTCTAGGCCCGCGTACCCTATTAGGTATGACTGCGACAGCTCCACCCCTGATCTCACCGATATTGGCGGCTCTTGAAATCCAAGGACCAGATCGAGAGAGCATCGTGCGCGCTTTCGAGGTGGCCAACAAAGCCCACCAAGGCCAACTTCGAAAATCTGGAGAGCCGTACATCACCCATCCTGTTGCTGTGGCAGAGATTCTCAGCGAACTTGGAATGAACACCGCGACAATTGTTGCCGCACTCCTACACGATACTGTTGAAGATACTCCGTACTCGCTCAATCAGCTGCGGGAGGATTTTGGTTCCGAGGTAGCAAACCTGGTCGATGGAGTGACCAAGCTTGATCGTGTGGTTTACGGACCTGATGCTGAAGCAGAGACAGTTCGTAAAATGGTCATTGCGATGTCACGAGATATCCGAGTGCTCGTCATCAAACTAGCCGATCGATTGCATAACGCCCGGACATGGAAATTCCTCGAGAACGAAGTGGTAGCGCGAAAGGCTCGAGAGACACTCGATATTTATGCACCACTGGCTCATCGCCTCGGAATGAATGCCATCAAATGGGAGTTAGAAGATCTTGCGTTTGCAGCTCTGGAACCGAAGAAGTATGAGGAGATCACCCGTCTTGTCGCGCAGCGCCAAAGTGAGCGTCAAGAACATACCGACAAAGTAATTTCTGAAATTCGTTCGCAGTTGGCGAGTGAATTTGATGCGGTAGTAACAGGACGGTATAAACACTATTTTTCGATCTATCAAAAAATGGTCGTTCGTGGTCGTGAATTTAATGAGATATATGACCTCACGGGTGTTCGAGTTCTCGTAAACGATGTCAAAGATTGTTACGGCGTGCTCGGAGCAATTCATGCACACTGGAGCCCGGTTCCAGGAAGATTCAAGGATTACATCGCAATGCCCAAATTCAATCTCTATCAATCTCTTCATACGACCGTCATTGGCCCTGATGGTAGAGCGATTGAAATTCAAATTAGAACTCACGACATGCATCGGCGGGCGGAATTTGGAATTGCAGCTCATTGGAAGTACAAGTCCGGCAAT
The DNA here is from genome assembly GCA_964586805.1 of uncultured Bifidobacterium sp. GTDB lineage: Bacteria > Actinomycetota > Actinomycetes > Nanopelagicales > Nanopelagicaceae > IMCC26077. Next base: position 6,167 of record CAZPIJ010000069.1, read on the forward strand.
CGAAATGCCAATGAACCAGAGATGGCGTGGCTTAAACAACTTCACGAGTGGCAGAAAGAGACTGCCGACCCAGAGGAGTTTCTTGAGTCATTGCGCTTTGATCTTGGAACCCCAGAGGTCTTCGTGTTCACCCCCAAGGGGAGCGTCATCGCCCTCCCTTCTGGATCTACGCCAGTGGATTTCGCGTATACCGTTCATACCGAAATTGGCAACCGTTGCGTGGGAGCTAAGGTCAATGGTCGCCTAGTTTCCTTGGGAACGGTTCTGGCAAACGGTGATGTGGTTGAAGTGGTAACCAATAAAGGAGAGGGTGCGGGTCCAAGTCGCGATTGGCTCAATTTTGTGCAGAGCCCTCGCGCTCGTTCGAAGATTAAGGCCTGGTTCACTAAAGAACGAAAAGAAGAAGCTATCGAGGCAGGAAAAGAGTCAATAGCTCGTCAACTGCGAAAACAAGGCGCACCTCTGCAGAAAATTTTTGCAGGAGCTTCACTGCTAGAACTTGCACACGATTTGAAATTTCCTGACATCACCGCTCTCTATGTTGCCGTGGGAGATGGCCATGTGAGTGCGGCCTCGGTTGTCGAAAAACTGCTCCATCTTCTGGGCAGCGAGGAACAGGAGTTTGCCAGCCTTGATACGCCAACACCCGCTCCAAGCCCTCGCCGCCTCAAGAGCGATAGCGGGGTGGAGGTTGTCGGTGCAGAAGATTTATTGGTCAAGTTGGCCAGATGCTGCACACCGGTACCCGGCGACCAGATTATTGGCTTTATTACTAAAGCTAGCGGAGTCTCGGTTCATCGTGAAGATTGCATCAATGTCGGTGATCTTCGTAAACATCAAAAGGATCGGTTTATTGATGTCCGCTGGAGCCCAGGAGCGAATTCAGTGTTCTTGGTCAATATCCAAGTGGAGGCGTTGGATCGCGCGCGATTGTTATCTGATGTGACTAAGGCTCTCTCGGACAATGCGGTCAACATCTTGCATGCTTCGGTCTCCACCGCAAAAGATCGGACGGCGTACTCGAAATTTACTTTCGAGATGGCAGATGCCAGTCACCTAGAAGCGGTACTCAAATCTGTACGCGCCGTTGAAGGTGTTTACGATGTTTATCGAGTGACGAATAGCTGATTATGAGAAGCTAGCGAGCGAGCGCTGGGCCTCTTCTAGCCAAACCTTTCTCGCCTCTGCCGACTCACGGGCCGCTTG
>CAZPIJ010000070.1:0-7348 GCA_964586805.1 uncultured Bifidobacterium sp.
GATTCCAAGGTGAGATCGCCAATTTTCAGAAAGCGACGCTCACCTGGATCGTGATCTTCTAACCATGCCCCCGTAACGGGTAGGTCGGCGTTAATGCTTACTTCCCTGCGGCAGTGAACCCAGTCTCGAGATCGGCTTTGATGTCGTTGATATCTTCGATACCAAGACTCAACCGAACAAGACCAGGTGTGACTCCAGCGGTGAGTTGTTCTTCTGGAGTGAGTTGTGAGTGCGTAGTGGATGCAGGGTGGATCGCAAGTGAACGAACATCACCGATATTTGCCACATGGCTGAAGAGTTGGAGCGCCTCGATGAACTTCTTACCAGCATCGATCCCACCTTTGAGTTCGAAGGAGAGCACAGCGCCTGAGCCCTTGGGTGAGTACTTCTTGGCAAGGCCATGCCATGGCGAAGAGGCAAGGCTGGCGTAATTCACCTTGGCAACCGCAGGATGCTTTTCGAGCCAGGTAGCCACGGCGAGCGCATTTTCGACATGGCGCTGGACGCGCAGGCTTAAAGTCTCAAGGCCGAGGGCAAGGAGCCAGGCGTTGAAGGGGCTGACCGCTGCGCCCGTATCCCGGAGCAAGGTGAGGCGGATTTTAAAGATGTAGGAGAGGTTGGCGCCAAAGGGCGAACCAACTCCAAGATTCACCGCATACACCAGACCGTGGTAACTCGGATCGGGTTCGTTGAAGTTCTTAAAGCGCTCGGGGTACTTCGCATAATCGAATTTCCCTGAATCGATGATCGCACCGACAACAGAGTTGCCGTGACCCGAGAGGAACTTTGTTGCCGAGTGCACGACGACATCAGCGCCATGCTCGATGGGCTTGATCAGGTAGGGAGTGGCAACAGTGTTATCGACGATCAGCGGCACGCCTGCCTCGTGAGCGACTTTGGCAACGGCAGCGATGTCGAGGATGTCATTCTTTGGATTGGCAATCGTTTCACCGAAAAAGGCTTTGGTATTTGGGCGGATTGCCTTCTTCCATGATTCTGGATCGTCGGGATTTTCGACGAAAGTGACCTCGATACCGAACTTCGGCAGGGTGTAGTGAAAGAGGTTGTAGGTGCCGCCATAGAGCGATGGCGAGGAGACCACATGATCTCCAGCCTCAGCCACATTGACGATGGCATAGAAGGTCGCTGCCGAACCCGAGGCGAGTAGGAGCGCTGCGACTCCCCCTTCGAGCGCTGCCAATCGTTGTTCGACTGCATCTTGCGTGGGATTCATGATGCGGGTGTAAATATTTCCCAACTCTGCCAACCCAAAGAGATTCGCTGCATGAGTGGTATCGCGGAATTGGTAGGCAGTTGTTTGATAAATCGGCAAGGCTCGAGCACCTGTAGTCGGATCAGGAACCTGCCCGGCATGGATCTGTTGCGTATCAAATGACCAGTGAGCTGACATTACAAATATCCCTTCATAACTATCTATAAGGGGGTATTACCTTTCGGTGGGATACCCGCGCTTGCCGTTACGACTTTCGTAGCGACCTGGTCTTCACCCGGAGCACCCCACCGCGGTGGAGGGTTGCCGTCCAGTTAGCCGGGGCTTGGAACTGGAACTCATGACCTAAGAGAAAAGATAAAGAAAAGTCGGAAAAAAGTCCAATTACTAGCCCAACAGTTCAGCGCGCAACTTGGGATGGAGCTCGTGGCGCATGGTGGTGAATGCCTCAGGTGGCCAACCTGCGGCAAAGGTCTTCTGCAAAAGATGTGCAAGTGAGTAGTGCGGATCATCACTTAGCGCTCGTTCGAGAGCCGCTCGAGCCCCTTTCGAATCTCCCGCCTCGTAACTGACCAATGCGAAGAGGGTGGCAACGGGTGCGCGATATCCATTAGGCGCCAACTCCACCATTGCTCCCCACAGTTGACGATGTAGAGCGAGATGATCGTCGCCGTGAGATCCAATTCCGAAATCTCGAACTTGGATATCATTCAATGCAACGAGAGCATCTGCTAGCAGAACCAAATCTTTCACTTCGCTTGCGATTCTGTAATGCGAGATCAGGTGCAGCAGCGCGATGACTCCCCGTCGAGAACGCATCTGCGGTGCACAGCCGAGAAATTCACTTTCAGCGGCATGAATATTGCGCATCAGCGCAGAATCGTGATCTTCGAATGGAGCCAGCGGCGGCATCACCCGTCCCTCGAACACATGCTCTGCTGCCATCAGACTCGATGCGATGTCCGGAAGCGCCTGGCCCGCGGGATCGCAGCAGCCGTCATCGATGCAAAGAAAGGATCGCCACCGCCGGTCATGAATAAGTAGGAAATCCTTCACGGGAGCGATCTGCTCGCACAGGCCCTGTAATTGATGCCAACCATCTGAGCTCAGCGGATCTGGCTGACCTGGCTGGTCTGGGTCATTAGATATCTGACCGGGAAGGTAGGCAAGGACCAGAAGTTGATCTGCGCCGCTCGAGCGAAGATCGGCAAAGAATTGCTCATCTCCGGAGAAGTGAAAATTCTCGGGCAAGGGCACCTGAATGACCGCTTCGAGGGCGCCATTGGAGAGTGCGATGACGACCAGAGAATCTTCTGGGCTGCAGTTGAGCAAGAACGGAACAGCAGTGATGAGTTCGGTGGGTGTTGAGATAGTTGTCATGGCGCGTAGGGTGCTGGCAGCCACCGACCGATCCGTCACAGACCTGTTGAGGATGTGGAGAAATTCACTCGGTGAAGAAAACTTGAGCGCGATAGATCTCTACTTGGCGATAGGCGCTCGAGATTATTCCCTCGGGAATCTCCTCCCATGGCGAATCAGGTGTTCGATACTGCCCCGACCAAGTGCAGCTCATCATGATTAGGCGTCGACCAGGACGAAGATAGATATGTACCCCACGAGTGATATTGCCGGGCCAAAAATCTGTGCTGCCATCGCCCCAATCCCATTGAACCTTTGGTCGCAAATAGAGTTCGATTTCGGTATCAAGAATGGGGAGTTTTTTCCTTATATCTTCGCAGCCGCTGGAGCGCACCAGGAGTGGCTCCCGGATCAATGCACCCGTGCGGGGCATGACGGTGAATCCCCCCTCGGGCAAGACCTGGCGAATCTGATCTGAGAGCGAGAGTTGCGCTGCTCGCGTGCGCACAGGTGTGGGAACTTTTCGCGGGAGCGGTTTGACTGCGATTGCCTTCGGTGTCGCAGTGGGTGTCGGAGTGGGTGTCGGTGTCGGAGTAGGAGTGGGTTTACGAATTGCGACCTTTGGTCGAATGGGATCACGCTTTGCGGTGATCACCAGCTCTCCCCCTTCGCGCCGAACCTCCACACAGGTCTTTGTGCAATCTTTTGCCGTGCTAGTTGCCCCCAAGCCCACGGAAGCAAGTACCAAAAATGGCAATAGCAGCAGGGATTTTCGCAACCCTCTCATTCCTCGCGCCATTCTTGCCCCACGCGGATGAAGGTCTGTGTTTTAGTGATGGAGAGTTCGGGCAGTTGTTCGGAGGTCACCGCTAACACCCAACGATCTTCCGATGAGGAGAGTGCGGCGATGGCAACAATCTCGGCCTTACCCTCGACAGTGGTGAAGAGCAACGAGAGGAGCGCACTGGGAATTTCGGGTGGAATCAAATAACTCTCGCGCTCTGTTGAGAACGAACGCAGTGGAGCTCCAGTGGGTCCTTGTGTAGTTCTGGCGGTGGGCTCTGCGCACCCCATCAGCGCGGGTATCAGAGGAACGAGCAGGGCGAGCAGGAAGGGCAAAGATCGAGTCTTCACGAGAGAGTGAGCGAGACGAATTCTCATCGTGGTGAGGGTAGGAGTCGAGAGCGCACCATAAATTTCGCAGAGCGGGCTCTGTGGATGATCTTCGCTAACTCTTCGAATTCATGCGGAGAAGTGACCGTGACTGTGGTAGCAATGGCACTATGGCAGCGCGTGATGGAGATGGTTGGGTCGATTGCGGTTGTGGCGGCAAACACTGGGGAAAGTTCGGTGCTGCTGGTTTGCTCTTGCTCCGCGGATCGACGGTGCTACTTCAACATCGGGCGCCGTGGGTCCATAACGGCGATACCTGGGGAATCCCTGGTGGGGCGCGAGACTCTCATGAATCATTTTTAGAAGCAGCGCTTCGCGAGGCACACGAAGAGGTGGGCATCACTGCCGAAGAGATATCGGTGCAGAGCGAGAGTTGCGAGGAGCACGGCCTGTGGAGTTATCACACGATTATCGCCCGGGCCTCGGTGCAATGTGATCCGATTGCAGCAAACCAAGAATCTATTGAAGTGCGATGGGTGGAGCACGAAAAAGTTGTAGCCCTACCCCTGCATCCTGCTTTCGCAAGAAACTGGGGCGGGCTACATCAACTGATTAAAGATCTCGCTGAGTAGTTAGCGTCTTTCGGTTTTAGCTGCACCCAGAGGTGGAGCCGCATCCTTCGCAGACATAACAGGCGCCTGCTGCGCGCATCTTTACTCCGCAAGTCATGCACATCGGCGCATCCGCACTTCGACCCATCATCGCTTCTAACAGCTCAGTCGAGGAACCGATCTGTGCAGGGGCTGCTGGCGCGGTTGGTGCTGGTGTAATCGCAATGTCTTGAGCTTTAGTTTGTGCAGGTGCCGGAGGGGCATCGATTGCCACCTCATCCATCGCAGGGGCGCTCTCGGGCGCACCATAACTTCCGGCATCTAGCGCACGAGCTCGTTCTGCAGCAGAGAAGATACCCAGCGCCGCACGCTCATCGGCAGGGAGATAATCCAGTGCGAGTCGACGGAAGATGTAATCCATCATCGACTGCGCCATTCGGATATCTGCATCATCAGTCATGCCTGCTGGCTCGAAGCGAAGGTTGGTGAACTTCTGCACATAAGTATCCAATGGCACTCCGTACTGAAGACCAATGGATACGGCAATCGAGAAGGCATCCATGACGCCGGCAAGAGTGGAGCCTTGCTTGCCGAGCTTGAGGAAGACTTCGCCGAGCGCGCCATCTTCGTACGAACCTGCAGTCATGTATCCCTCGGCGCCACCAACATTGAATGAGGTGGTTCGTGAGGGACGAGACTTTGGCAAGCGCTTGCGAGTGGCTCGTGCAGGAGCTGAGCTCTCGACCACTGGCTCATCTTTCTTCTTTGCCTTGCCATCAGAGAGCGGCTGTCCGACCTTGCAGTTGTCGCGATAGACAGCCAGAGCCTTTAGGCCCAACTTCCATCCTTCGTAATAGACCTCTTCGACCTCTTCGACAGTTGCCTCTTCAGGAAGGTTGACCGTCTTGGAGATCGCGCCGGAGAGGAATGGCTGGCAGGCAGCCATCATTCGAACATGGCCCATTGGCGCGATCGAACGGGCGCCTAGTGCACAATCGAAAACATCATAATGCTCCTGCTTGAGACCTGGTGCGTCGATGACATGGCCATTTGACTGGATATATTCAACGATTGCTTCAATGGTCTCTTCGGTATACCCCAGTTTGCGAAGTGCTGCAGGAACTGTCTGATTGACGATCTGCATCGATCCGCCGCCGACAAGTTTCTTGAACTTGACGAGTGAGAAATCTGGCTCGATACCTGTGGTGTCGCAATCCATCATTAAGCCGATCGTTCCTGTTGGCGCGAGCACGGATGCTTGCGCATTGCGCCAGCCGTTCTTCTCGCCAATCTTCAAGCCGTCATCCCATTGCTTATTCGCCTCAGTCCACACATCTCGATCGAGAGTGGTTACCGAGCGAGCAGCGACCGATGCAGCAGCATGCTTGCGCATGACACGAGTATGTGCGGCAGCATTTCGTGCGTATCCCTCGTATGCGCCAACAATGCCTGCAATCTCAGCAGATCGGCGATAGGAAGTTCCGGTCATGAGCGAGGTGATGGCACCTGCTAGAGCACGACCGCCATCGCTATCGTAAGGAAGGCCGGAGGCCATCAAAAGGGCGCCAATATTGGCAAATCCGATTCCGAGCTGGCGATATTTGCGAGTGGTGTCGCCGATCGCCTCTGTAGGGAAGTCAGCGAAGCAGATCGAGATATCCATCGCGGTGATAATCAACTCGGTTGCCTTGACGAAATTCTTCACATCGAAGGAGCCATCGGCCTTGAGGAACTTCATCAAGTTCAACGAGGCGAGGTTGCATGAGGAGTTATCGAGTGACATGTATTCAGAGCAAGGGTTTGATGCGTTGATTCGCCCGGTCTCTGGATTGGTGTGCCAATCATTGATGGTGTCGTCATATTGGATTCCAGGGTCGGCACATGCCCACGCTGCCTCTGCCATCTTGCGGAAGAGTGAGCGAGCATTGACATGTTCGATGATCTCGCCGGTAGAGCGAGCGCGAAGGCCGAATTCTTTTCCTTCTTCGTATGCGCGCATGAAATCGTCGCTGACTCGGACGGAGTTATTGGCATTTTGATATTGGACAGAGATGATGTCTTTGCCACCAAGATCCATATCGAAACCGGCATCTCGTAAGACGCGAATCTTCTCTTCTTCGCCCACCTTGGTCTCGATGAACTCTTCGATATCGGGATGATCGACATCCAGAACCACCATCTTGGCGGCGCGACGGGTTGCGCCACCGGATTTGATCGTTCCTGCCGACGCGTCAGCGCCGCGCATAAAGGAGACTGGACCAGAGGCGGTGCCACCGGACTTGAGCAGCTCCTTGGAGGACCGGATTCGAGAGAGGTTTAACCCTGCACCTGAACCGCCCTTGAAGATCATTCCCTCTTCGCGATACCAGTTGAGAATCGAATCCATCGTGTCATCGACCGAGAGGATGAAGCAGGCGCTTACCTGTTGTGGGGCTGCGGTTCCGACATTGAACCAAACTGGGGAGTTAAAGGAGAAGACTTGATGCAGAAGCATCCAGGTCAATTCGTGCTCGAAGATTTCGGCATCAGCTTCCGTTGCGAAGTAGCCGAACTCCTTTCCGGCTTTGGTGTAGGTGAGCACGACGCGATCGATCACTTGCTTGAGTGACCACTCGCGATTCTCGTATCCAACAGCGCCACGGAAATACTTAGTAGTGACGATGGTCGATGCATTGACCGACCAGAAGTCGGGGAATTCGACGCCTCGTTGCTCAAAGACAACTTCGCCAGTCTTCCAATTGTTCTGCACGACATCGCGTCGCTCCCAGGTCACCTCATCGTATGGATGAACTCCCGCAGTGGTGTAGATCCGTTCCACCTTGAGTCCAACCCGATTTTTGCTCCCGGCCCGGTTTACGACTGTGTCTGACATTTCCTTTTCCTCTTTCTCCTCTGGTCTTGCTGTTTTAACTCGTTCTAATTCTTTCTCGCACTTGATTAGCTCTTGATTAACTCTTGCTCAACTCACGATCATCTGCCGAGCTTTCGTTCTCGCCTTTTTCAAAGGGCAACGCTCGAAGGAGCGCGATCTCGC
>CAZPIJ010000071.1:0-7156 GCA_964586805.1 uncultured Bifidobacterium sp.
GAAGTCGGTGGCGCGATATTGATCTCCGTAGGCATGACGGCCAATGACGATTGGTTTGGTCCAGTGCGGAATCAATCGCGGCACATTGCTGATGATTATGGGTTCCCGAAAGATAACGCCACCAAGGATGTTGCGGATCGTTCCATTAGGCGATTTCAACATGCTCTTGAGATTGAACTCTTTGACTCGAGCCTCATCAGGTGTGATGGTCGCACATTTCACGCCAACACCATGTTTCTTGATTGCATTAGCGCTATCGATGGTCACTTGATCGCCCGTGGCGTCTCGATGTTCGATACCTAGGTCGTAGTACTCAAGATTTACATCCAAATAGGGAAGGATGAGCTGGTCCTTGATGAATTGCCAGATAATCCTGGTCATCTCATCGCCATCGAGTTCGACGACGGTTCCGGCTACTTTGATTTTCGACATGTACCTGACCTCCAACTAGAGATTCTTCACATCTGCTTGCTTAGCGCGTACAGCCTCTGCTGCAACCTTCAACTCAGCTAATTCACTTTCGGTGAGCTTGGTTTCGACAACTCGTCGGACCCCGCTCTTGCCGATTTCGGCTTCGACCCCGAGATAGACACCAGAGATGCCATATTCGCCATCTACCCACGCACATACCGGCATAACTGCACCTGAATCCTCCATGACGGCTTTCGCCATCCGCGCAGCTGCAGCAGATGGTGCGTAATAAGCCGAACCTGTCTTCAGGAGCGCGACGATTTCTGCGCCACCATTGCGAGTCTTTACCACTAACTCTTCGATCTCAGCAGCTGAGAGCAATTCGCTGAGCGCCCGTCCTTTGACGCGACATCGGCTGGGCACGGGCACCATCGTGTCGCCATGCGAACCAAGCGTTAGCGTCTGAACATCGCTGACATTCACGCCAAGCTTGGTCGCCACGAAATTGGTAAATCGCGCGGTATCAAGCATTCCTGCCTGCCCCATGACGCGATGATGTGGGAATGCAGAAGCAATCTGAGCAAGTGCGGTCATCTCATCGAGAGGATTAGAGACCACGATGATGACTGCATTGGGACTGTGTTGTGCAACATTCTCGGCTACACCTCGGACGATGCCCGCATTAACACCGATGAGATCCATTCGGCTCATGCCTGGCTTGCGAGGCAAGCCTGCTGTAATCACAACGACATCAGAGTCTGCCGTCTTCTCATAACCAGCACCTTCTGCAGTAGTAGTCGCACCGATAACGAGCGTCTCGAATCCTTCAATCGATCGTGATTGATTCATGTCGAGCGCTAAGCCTTCAGGTTTGCCCTCAAGGATGTCGGTGAGGATCACTTCATCAAAGATGTTGTACTCGGCTAATCGAAGAGCAGTGGTGGAACCATAAAAACCTGCCCCGACTACGGTGACTCGACCTGCCATCCTCTTGCCCCAATCTCTCTTGATATCAAGATAACTCTACCCCTGAGCCGGGCGCCCTGTTACGGCAGCAAGAGTGCAAGGAGCGCGGTTGCCACGGCAAGTAGGGCAAGGGTGCTCACATCACTGCGCTGGCTCCGCCAGGGGGTTCGGCTCGCGCTGGTTACATGGGCATGAATGGCTAAGAGCGCAAGGCCCCCGGCCAAGGTGAGCGCACCTGCTTGAACGGCGAAAATCACGCTCACTCCGGTAACAAACGCCACCAAAAGTATTGGCAGCGCGATCACTGATGGTTCCGCTCTGCTGCTTCGACAACATTGGATAAGAGCATGGCGCGAGTCATCGGGCCGACGCCACCAGGCATCGGTGCTAAGTGAGCCGCCTTTTCGCCAACATCTGGATGGACATCACCCAGTAATCCATGCTCGGTCCGCGTTATTCCCACATCGATAACGGTTGCACCAACTTTGATATCAGCAGCAGTGATGAAATGAGTTTTTCCAAGAGCGGCTACCACGATATCTGCACGGCCAAGATGTGCGGTGAGGTCGATGGTGGCCGAATGTGTGATGGTCACAGTCGCACTCTCCCGCTTTCGTGAGAGCAAAAGCGAAAGTGGTCTGCCGACAGTCAAACCTCGACCAACGACCACCACTTCAGCGCCGTTAATTCGTACCTGATATCGCTCGAGTAACTCCACTATTCCTCGGGGAGTACATGGAAGAGGTGCCGGTTGATCGAGAACGAGCTTTCCTAAATTAAGTGGATGAAGACCATCTGCATCTTTAGCAGGATCTATCTCTTCGAGGATTGCATTTGCATCGATTCCGTGCGGCAACGGCAACTGAACGATGTATCCGGTGCACTCTACTGCTTGGTTGAGTTCGCGAATCGCACTTCGGATATCTGCAAAACGAGCTGTAGCAGGCAAGTCGACCCGGAGCGACTGAATGCCAACTTCTGCACAATCCCGATGTTTACCCGCGACATAGGCCTGCGAGCCGGGGTCATCCCCCACTAGCACGGTTCCCAAGCCTGGTTTTCGATTCAATGATTGCACGCGACGAGCTAACTCGATCTTGATTTCACCAGCAATTTTCTTGCCATCAAGAATCTGTGCGCTCATGTGAGCAGTCTATCTGGAGTTCCCTGCACACCTAGTTGTGTGCGAAATGTCGCACTCCCGAGAAATACATCGTGCCACCGGCTTGCTCGACCGCAGCAATTACTTCCTCATCTCGTACACTGCCACCAGGTTGGACGATTGCGCGGATGCCAGCATCAAGCAGGATCTTGACGCCATCAGGAAAAGGAAAGAATGCATCGCTGGCAGCAAAACTGCCCTGAGCCCGCTCTCCTGCACGCGAAACAGCAAGCCGTGCAGAATCCACTCGATTGACCTGCCCCATACCGATGCCAACCGATGCACCCCCTTGTGCAAGGAGAATCGCATTGCTTTTCACCGATCGAATACATCGCCAGGCAAATTCGAGTTCTGCCAATTCCTCTGGAGTGAGAGCCTTGCCTGCAACTAATTTCCACTGACTTGCTTGATCGCCACTGGCAGCTATGCGATCCAAATCTTGTAGCAGAAGTCCACCACTTATCGGACGATATTCGATGGAGCTAGCAGCAGGGCGCATCTTGATGATTCGAATCGAAGGTTTCTGCATCAAGATTGCTAGCGCTTCGGAATCAAAATCTGGTGCCACCACCACCTCTGTGAATATCTCAGCCACTTGTCTGGCCATCTCTCGATCGATGGAGCGATTAGCAGCAACGACGCCACCAAAAGCTGATACGGGATCGCATTCATGAGCACGCTGATGGGCACTTGCTAGGTTATGACCGATAGCAATTCCGCACGGATTGGTGTGCTTGATGATTGCCACCGCTGGCTCAGCGTGATCATTTGCTGCTCGCCATGCAGCTTCTGCATCAAGATAGTTGTTATATGACATCTCTTTACCGTGAATTACCTCAGCGGAAGCAAGGCCGTCGTTGCTGCCACTTTCTCCATAGAGCGCAGCTCGTTGATGGGGATTCTCGCCATATCGCAATGGCCGAATAAGTTCATAACTCTTACCAAGCCACTCCGGAAATTGCTCAGCATCGAGCCCTGAGAGCCACGATGCGACTGCAATGTCGTAGGCAGCAGTGGCTCGAAATGCATCTAGTGCCAACCTTCTCCTCTGCTCCACGGTAGTGCCACCTTCTTTGAGCGCATCGATAATCACCGGATATTGACTCGTGTGCGAGAGCACGGCAACGCTGTGATGGTTTTTCGCTGCACCACGAATCATGCTCGGTCCGCCGATATCTATCTGTTCAATACATTGATCGATAGTGGCGCCGCTGCGAACTGTTTCGACGAATGGATAGAGATTGACGACAACGAGATCAAAAGGCGAAATGTTAAGCGCTGCCAACTCCGCTCGGTGACTTGCAAGACGCAAATCGGCGAGTATTCCTCCGTGAATCATGGGGTGGAGAGTTTTGACTCGCCCATCGAGAGATTCCGGAAAACCTGTGATCTGCTCTACCGCGACAACTGGGACATTATTTTCGCGAAGGCGCTCAGCAGTGCTCCCGGTGGAGACAATTTCCACGCCCGCATCGTGTAAGGCTTGGGCAAATTCAACGAGACCGGTTTTGTCATATACGCTCACCAGAGCCCGCTTGATCGGTTTACGCATCAGTTGCCTCCTTGGAGCAGCCCAAGTATGCCAGTGACAAGCAATTCCCTCTCAAGGACCTTGATCCGCTCGTGGAGCTGCTCTTCACCCTCCTGGAAAAGTATCTCTAGCCTTCGTTGCGCGATGATCTGGCCGGTATCAACACCAGCATCAACAAAATGCAGAGTGCAGCCGGTTTCATGGACACCTGCTGCAAGCGCATCGCGCACTGCATGAGAGCCAGGAAACGATGGCAGTAATGATGGATGAGTGTTGATAATGCGAAAGCGATTAACAAAGTTAGGTGAGAGGATCTTCATAAATCCAGCGCTTACGACCAACCATGGATCATGCTTTGCCACCTGTGCTGCTAGCTCTTGCTCCCAAGCAGCGCGCGCTGCGTACTCAGAAAAAGCGATGACTCGTGTCGGAAAACCGGATTTAGCTGCCCGCTCCAAGATTCCAGCACGAGGATTATCCGAAATCACTTCGATGATGGTGATCCTTCCATGTAAATCGCCCGCTCGATCAGTTACCGAATCGAAGAGGGATTGCGCGACACTCCCTGCGCCTGATGCCAGGAGCACGACCCTTCGAGCTCTCTTCGATTGGTCATCACTCACTTAGGGCCCCATTTGTTATACGCGAGTTTGATGCCCATGCCTGCGGAGAGTTCCAGGAGAAAGAGCAGCGGAAATTGCCATAGCGAAGGACCGACGCTCGTGAGGGCGCCGCCGAGCACCGAACCGTTACTCAGCAATGTGAGCAAGAAGATCAAAAAGGCCAATGCGAATGGGTAGAGGACGATTGCAAAACGAAAATCTGCAATAGCTGTTCTTCTCACGATTGTCATCACGAAGATTCCGGCTCCGATACCAATCAACGCACCGAGGTAAAGATAGGGGTGCGGCTGGGTAGGTATTGCGCCCAATAACGGGAATGCGGGGATTTCATTGAGTTGATGTATTCCAGGTGACACAAGAGTGCCGCTCCCAATCGCAAATCCTGAGCCGATGAGATACGACAGCGCCGAAATTGCCATGTTTGGCAATGTCAGAATCGAAAGGATCGTCAGAAGTACTCCGCCAATTATTCCTGCATCTAGGACAGCGTAAAGATCGCGAACTACTGAAAAATGAAATGCAAGTGAGAGCGAATAGAAGAATGACCCGATGCCGAGCAAAGAACCAATCACAATCAGTGAGATCCGAGCCAGGTCCCTAAGGAGCGACCGGATGCCCGACCTTCTGCCTGAACGAGCATCATTCGGGGCTAATAATGAAAACTCCGCGACGATGATTAGCAGAGTGACAATCAGTGGTGCCCACCACCATCGAGGGTGAACTTGCGGCGAGCGCGATGCCAGACTGGCAATAATCATGATGAGCGAATAACTGAGGAAAAATCCAATGATCCCCTGTCGCTGGGATGCATTGAGTGTTCGTGAAGTATCGAATTGGCGATGTAATCGATTGAGCGCGCCCCGGAATGCGATGAACGGGAAGATCAATGCTCCTAGTGGGAGGAAACTCAATGCGCCTGGAATCCCTGATGGTGGCAGCGCAAGTGAGAAAGTTAGATGATGCGCACCGAGCCAGACCCAAAAGGATCCTCGGATTGCATCGCTCATTTCACCGCTCAGCGAGCCTGCCGTCGCCCACGCGACCAACACAATCAATGCCAGCGGTATGAAAGTGGAGAGCGCAGCGCGCACTCCTTCCGAAGCGCCAGCAATCAGCGGGCGCACCATGACTATCGTCCGAGAATTGAACGGAGCAACGCAGCCGTCTCTGAAGGCGTGACGCCCACGCGCACACCAACGGCTTCGAGCGCATCTCGCTTTGCCGATGCAGTTCCTGAGGAGCCAGAGACTATGGCGCCCGCATGACCCATCGTTTTACCCTCAGGCGCGGTGAACCCTGCGACATAGCCCACGACAGGTTTTGTGACATATTCCTTGATGAATGCAGCGGCTCGCTCTTCGGCATCGCCACCGATCTCACCAATCATCACGATTGCCTCCGTTTGCAGATCGTCTTGGAACGCTCTAAGACAATCGATGTGCGTCGTTCCAATCACTGGATCACCGCCGATGCCTACTGCTGTTGAGAATCCGATATCTCTGAGTTCGTACATCATCTGATAGGTCAGGGTTCCTGATTTCGAAACTAAACCAATCGGTCCACTGCCTGTGATATCTGCGGGGATGATGCCCACATTAGATTCACCTGGAGTTATCAAGCCCGGACAATTCGGCCCGATGATTCGGGTAGTTCCATGCTCTCGTGCATAGGCAACAAACGCAGTGGAGTCGTGAACAGGAATTCCTTCAGTGATCACAACAGCCAGTGGCACCTTTGCATCGATGGCGTCGATGACTGCCGCCTTCGTGAACTTTGCTGGCACAAAGATCACCGAAACATTAGCTCCCGTTGCAGCGACCGCTTCGGTTGCCGAATTAAATACTGGCAGTGATCTGCCATCCATATCCACGCTCTGGCCGCCCTTGCCGGGAGTGACGCCACCCACCACATTGGTGCCGGATTTCAGCATCCGCTTGGTGTGCTTGGTGCCTTCAGAGCCAGTCATGCCATGGACGATGACTCGACTCTCTCTATTAAGAAAGATACTCATTATCGGGCCGCCAATTCTGCCGCACGAGCGGCGGCGCCATCCATAGTCTCTGCTTGCTCGACTAGCGGGTGATTGGCCTCTTTGAGGATTCGTCGCCCCTCAATGACATTGTTGCCATCGAGTCGAACCACGATTGGCTTGGTCGCCTTACTCCCAAGAATTTCAAGAGCTTGGATGATGCCATTAGCGACTGCATCGCATGCAGTTATGCCCCCAAAGACATTGACGAAAACGCTCTTTACATCGCGATCGTTGAGGATAATCGAAAGTCCATCGGCCATCACTTGAGCCGAAGCGCCACCTCCGATATCAAGGAAGTTCGCCGGCTTCATTCCGCCAAATCTCTCGCCAGCATAAGCGACTACATCTAGCGTGCTCATAACAAGTCCTGCGCCGTTGCCAATAATTCCTACTTGGCCATCAAGTTTCACATAATTCAAATCCTTCTCTTT
>CAZPIJ010000072.1:0-6949 GCA_964586805.1 uncultured Bifidobacterium sp.
TTTAAGAAGCGCTAGTAGGTTTCAGATGCCGTAACTCAGAGTTGCGGCTGGAGTTTGGATTGACTTTTGCGGTCGAACTTCTCAAAACCAATCGTGGTGGGATACCCACGGTCATATGGCCAATCTTTTGACCATCAATCATGCTAATCAATTTCTCGGCAGCCACTCGACCCATCTCACCAGCAGGAAGCATGACATTGGTCAAAGGTGGCGACATGAATTCGGTGATTTCAGAGTTGTGCACCGTCATTACCGAGATGTCATCAGGAATGCTCAATTTGCTCTCGTAAATCGCACGATAGGTACCAAGAACATATGCGTTAGACGAGGGAAAAATTGCTGTCGGTGAATATTTGCTGATTGCTTCTAGCGTCGCTAGGTAGCCATCGCGTTGGGTATAACCTTGAGTAGAAATAATCTTCGCTTCAATTCCATGGCGCTTACATGCCTTTTTGAAACCAGCGGCACGCCGTTTGGGGGAATCTAAGTTCAATGGTGCAAAGATTCCGACAATGTTCTTATGACCCAGACTTACTAGGTGATCTACGCACATCTCAGAGGCGAGCCCATCATCAACCGAGACGCTGCAATCGATCCCTTTGAGTTTGCCGTTCATCGGCAAGATTCGGCCAAATCGCTTATCTGATAACTCTTCGAACTCTGCTTCATTGACGCTATTGACGAAAGCCAGGATGCCGTCGACATGTCCTTGAGAGAGCATCTTGACGAAGGTCTTGTCACCACCGATATCTGAGTGGTTGGCAATGATGACATCGTAACCAAGTTCTGCAGCTCGTTGAAGTGCGCCATGAGCAATCAAATCATTAGTCGGATTGGTGAGATCTGAGAGCAATAGCCCAATGGTCTTTGTCGAAGCTAGTTTGAGATTCCGTGCCGAGACATTCGTTGTGTAATTGAGTTTCTTGGCAGCATCCAAGATGCGTTTTTTTGTTTGCGGCGAAGCCGAGGCGTTGGGATCGTTGTTCAGTACACGAGAAACCAGACTCGGATCGACTTTTGCGAGTTTTCCGACATCTCGAAGGGTTGCTTTGCGCATGGCTGACCTATCTGGGCGAATTTCGCCCAACCCTATCGGAGAGTGGTCAATTCCCAATTAATGCTGCGCTTGGATAGTGCGGAGCGCCACCTTTGACGCCGAGTTTCGCACGGGAGAGCTGCCAGCGCGCAAGGCTTGCCGTGACAATGGTGTCGAGATCCTTGCCAATGAACTCAATGTTTGTCGGCGCAGCCAAGAAGACCCCCTGTGGGTCGCAGGCCAGTGGCTCGATGCCTTTCTCTGGACTCCATCGGATCAAGAGGTTCGGCGAGTAGAAGCTCACAATCAACGAATCGTCGCCAGCAACACGGATGCCATCGGGAACCATCCAACCAAACTCGACGAGAATCTTCTTTGCTCCTGCTTCGCCGTTAGCTTTGATCTCGATTTCGCAGATTGCACTTGGTACCGACTCGATGACAAACAACTTCTTGCCGTCACGAGAAACTGCATTTCCATTTGGGAAGTTTGTCGCATCAGGGCTGAAGATTCGTACATCTTCGTTTGGTCGCTTCACCCACACTTTGCCACCTCGTTCTTCCCAGTCGCCGGAATCGGTCAGGTAATAGCTACCGTCGGGTGCGAACGAACCATGGTTAGGCACATTGAAAGGCTTATCCTTCGGACCTTCTAACCACTTATCGGTCTTTTGGGTCTTCGGGTCGTATCTCCAGACACATTTGTTGGCGTTATCAATCGCATACACACGATTCTCACCATCACTGGCAAGGCCAAGCATGAAACCTTTGACATTGGCGACCTCGACTGGTTTGTCGTCATCAATTCGATAGATCTGCCCTGCTTCGCCCCCGCAATAGAGGGTGCCATCTGGAGTGACGGTGAGTCCCTCACTGTGATCTACGCCGGCTGCAATGATCTCGACCTTATCGAGATTGAGTTTCTTGGTTACATCAATCATTTTTTCTCCTCGAGATTTCTTTAGACGCCAAGCCGGGCAAGTAGACCTGAATCGGCAATTATGGGGGCACCAGTGATAACACGAGCATCATCACTTGATAGGAACGAAATGACATTGGCAATATCTCGAGGTTGCATCAAGAAGCCCAATGGGTGCAGCGCGCCCCAATTCTGCATCGCAGCAACTGGATCTTGCGGATTGAACTGCTCGCCAGCCGCACGAAGCATGGGGGTCTCCACCGAACCAGGCAGGACCGAGTTAGCACGAATTCCATCAGCGGCATAGTCGAGCGCGATTGAGCGAGTGAAAGAGATAACGCCACCTTTCGACGCGGCATAAGGAGCAACTGTCTGTTGGCTCGCCATTGCTTGGACGCTGGCAACATTGACGATTGATCCGCCACCATTCAGACGCATGAGTGGAACGGCTGCTCTGCAAGTAAGGAACATGGCCTTGAGATTGGTATCGAGTTGATAATCCCAATCTTTCTCCTCTAATTCATCGATTTTGCCGTAGCGAACTACACCTGCAACATTGGCAAGAATCGCAAGCTTTCCGAACGAGTCGGTGATTTTCTTGAAGGCGGCGGCAACCGCGTCGCCATTGGTGACATCGCATTGGATGGGCGTGATATCTAACCCTTGCTTCTTCCACTCGGCACTAACTTCGTCTAGTTTCGCTTGGTTGTAATCAAGCGCGGCAACGCGCGCACCTTTCTCAGCTAGGAGTTCAGCGGTTGCGCGACCAATTCCCATCGCCGCACCTGTGACGACTGCATTCTTTCCTTGAAAGATCTTCTCCATTGTGCGATCTGCCCTTTCTCTGGTTATTCAATTTATTACTTATGACTTATTAGTTGGTTTTAAACTCGCCTTTTTCATTGATTGAAGTGATATCCGTTAGCCGCTTCGAAGGAAGCGACGAGACGGAGAAAGTAGTCCAGCAACTCTTCTTCTCACCTGGCTTGATAAAAAACGCCTGCCTTCGTTCGATTGCTGATTGCAGACCAAGTGAGGGCCATGTAGATGCAGGTTCGACAGCGGTGATCTTCGATCGACCAAACCACGGGAAGCCGGTGCCCCCGATCTCTTGCCAGAACCAAAGATGGGGGAATGCTTCGAGATCCCAAGAGAGCCCAAATATTTTTTCGCCGTTGTCAATCGCATACCAACCCTCGGGTCGATCGTGGATGTATGCAAGGCGCTCACGATTTGCTCCAGTGATCTTTGAGAGATCGACAGTGCCGCCATCCTTTGTCGGCGCCATCGGCCAAGTTCCCGTTCCCTCTAGCTTCACATCTTGCAACTCACCCATCTCATTGAAATCGACAGTGAGTGGACCTTTTGCCATGTGAATCCTTGAGCCAGCTTTTAATTCGTATGCAGGGTGTTCTCCCCAGATGAAAGGAACTTCGAAATCTGCTTCATTTTCTACACTCTGCGAGATAGTGAGGATTGGTTTGCTGCTGTGCAATTTGTACTTTCGAGTGAGCGTGAGTGGCAACCGCGATCCGGTACGAATTACCAGTTCACCTTTTTTCTTTGAGATGACTTCGACTTTGGTTCGACTAAGTTCGCCATGGAAGGGAAGTGGAACACCTAAAACTGAATTCTCATTTCCGGCATTGGGAAAGAGCGCTTGCCAGCCACCTCGATAATCCGAGAGCCAGTCGAGGATTGCATTTCCGTACGAGCGAGATCGTTCGGACGAGATTGGGCTGCGCCAATCGAAGGTTGCCATGAACTCGGTCTTGCCGACCTTGATTGAGCGGATTTCGCCACCAAGGCTCTCATCGATCTTTACTGAAATTTTTCCATTAGATAACGACAGCATGGACCCTTGATACCCCCCTGGGAGCGCCCTGGGAATAGGTGCGCCAATACAACCGGGGACAATACTCGAGGGATGCGGGCTGGGGAAGGCCAGTGGGAAATGTGGTTTTTTTAGGGACTCAATCGCTTGATTACCTGGAGGAATAACGAAAATTTATCAAAATCGGTCGGGTCAAACGCTTGACATGAGGTGGTCTGGCACAAGTATTGTGACGGCCAGCCGTTGGTATGCCGAAATGTCACTCCGACCTTTGTCTGGGCATAGCGTGGCTCTTAGTCAACTGAGAGGTGTAAGTGAAAACTAGAACAAAAATAACATCGGCTCTAGCCGTGCTTATCTTGCTCTTTTCTGCGCAGACCGCGTTTGCTGCTAAAAAAGCTCCAGACTGGAAGAAGTTCCTAGGCAAGCCAACGAAGGAACTTTGCAATGGAAAGAATTACAAGTTGGGCTTTGACATCTTCTCTGACAACGAATCATTTGCTTTGATCGTTCGTAAGGGAATGACAGAGACCGCAAAGAAGATGGGTTGCGTCAGCGTAGAAATTCTCTCCGACAATGCAGACCCAATCAAGGTTCAAGAGAACTTGAAGATCTTTATCCAGAAGAAGTACGACGGCGTCATGGCAGCTCAAGTTGTAGCAGCTGCGGCTCCAGGTGCAGTTCGTACCATGAAGGATGCGAAGATTCCGATGGTCGCAACCTTCGTTGTTCACCAAGGCGTACCTTTCGTTGATGTCGACAATGGCGCAGCAGGTGCCAAGGCTGGCAACGCTTTGATGAAGGAAGCTATCCGTAAATGGGGAGCAGACACCGAGCCATACTTGCTCATCGGTTCATTGCGTGAGGGCGGATTGAACTCGATTCAGCGAATGGACGGATACTTCGTTGGTGTGAACCAGGTTCGCGCTAACTACCCAACATCGAAGTTCATCGATGTACCAACTCAAGGTGCTGATCCAGCAAAGACCAACACCAATACTGCAAACTCTCTTCAGTCGATTCCCAAGGATGCAAAGATCATCCTCGGTGGAATCAACGATGACAACACCGTTGCAATGGTTCAGGCATACAAGGCTTCAGGCCGCGATATGAACAACCTTCTCGCTGTTGGCCAAGGCGCCTCGTTGCTCGACAAGATCTGCAGCGGCGAGCTCTACGGTAGCGTCGCTTACTTCCCAGAGAAGTACGCGAACTACTTGATTCCTGCAGTGTTTGGTCTCATCAACAAGCAGAAAGTTCCAAACCATGTAGTGCTTCCAACCGTCTTCCTTAATGCGAAGAATGTTGGCCAGTACTATCCAGCATCGAAGTGCTCATAACCGACACGACAGATTGCGAGTTAAGGAACATTGATCAGTAACGATCAGGCGGACAGGGCCCGAAAGGGCCCTGTCTTGCAATTAGAATCTGTCAGCAAACGGTATGGCGGAGTACAAGCGCTCTCGAATGTGAGTATCTCAGTCAACGCCGGCGAGATTCTCTGTTTGGTGGGCGAGAATGGCGCCGGTAAGTCGACTTTAGCTGGCGTCGCAGCAGGTTTAGTCACCCCCGATACTGGGAAAATATTTATCAACGGTGAAGAAGTTCAGATTACGAGTCCTCGTGTTGCAGAGTCAGTGGGAATCCGTCTTGCTTCGCAAGAGTTGCAACTCTGTCCAGAATTAGATGTCACCACCAATGTTCTCCTAGGCCACTATCCCCGAAAGCGACTTCCGTTTCTTGTCGATTACGACGCGATGAAAGAGAAGGCAGCTGAACGGTTGGCAAGCCTTGGTCTTGAAGATATTGATCTTGATAAGAATGTCGGCGAACTTCCTGTTGTGTATCGAGCATTCGTGCAAATCGCTCGTTCACTCACTCCTGGTGCAAAAGTGCTCATCACCGACGAACCAACTGCACCCATGAGCGACATCGAGGCCTCACGACTCCTCAAATTATTGCGGACTATTTGTGATCAAGGAGTGGGCATCGTCTTTGTGAGCCACCGACTTGATGAAGTATTGAATATTGCCGATCGAATTCTTGTTATTCGCGACGGCGTTCTAGTCGATGAGATGTCCAAGAGCGAGGGAACCAAAGAGCGGCTTGTCAGTTCGATGCTTGGCGAAAAGAGTTCGGGAACACTGCAAGCTCGCGGTGCTGATGTCGACGATTCGCAAGTTGCGTTAACAATCAACGGTCTTGCTACCGAAAACGGTATTGAATCACTCGATCTCACTCTCAAGTACGGTGAGATTCTTGGTGTATATGGGATTGCAGGTTCTGGTCGAGATGCGCTGGGCATGACGATTTTCGGCTCGACAAAACCAACCTCTGGTGAGATTCGAACTGAAAGTGGTCAGGTCAGACTTGGCAGCATCAAGGCCACGATGGAAGCGGGCATTGGTTATGTCCCAGCCGAACGACGAACCCAAGGATTGCTTCTCGAACGCTCCATCAAAGAGAACATCACCCTGGCTTTTCTCAAAAAGTTGGCAAAGTGGGGATTGATTCAGAG
The DNA here is from genome assembly GCA_964586805.1 of uncultured Bifidobacterium sp. Classification (GTDB taxonomy): domain Bacteria; phylum Actinomycetota; class Actinomycetes; order Nanopelagicales; family Nanopelagicaceae; genus IMCC26077. The sequence continues at coordinate 6,307 of CAZPIJ010000072.1, forward strand.
AGATCTCGAGCAGGGCTCTGCGCAAACTTGGATTGAGAAGCTTTCAGTAAAGACCGACAACATGGATAACACCGTCATGTCACTCTCTGGCGGAAACCAGCAGAAAGTGCTTCTCTCACGATGGTTGCTCACTGGATGTCGCATCCTGATTCTTGACGATCCGACCCGCGGTGTGGATATTGGTTCCAAACTCGAGATTTATGAATTACTCCAAACACTCGCTCATCAGGAGAAGGTTGCCGTCATGGTGATCACCAGTGATATCGAAGAGGTGCTCAAAATCTCTGATCGAATCGAAGTGATCCGACATGGCAAAAGCGTCTTGAGCAAGGCAAATCCAACCCAAGAAGAAGTTGCTCGCGCTGCGTATTTGGAGAGCGTCTCCTGATTCAAGCAGCGGTAAGTGTGTAGTGAATCCACGGAAGGGATAGGTAATGGCTAAGACAGAGAAACCAAAGCGAGATTTCGGGAGCGTGCTCCAGAAGCAGGGCCTGCTCGTGATGTTGCTACTACTCATCATCTTCTTCAGAATCTTTGAGAAGGAGTACTTCCTCACATTTGACAACTTCATCACCATTCTCGTTGGAGCGACTGCGCTGGGAATCATGGCAGCGGCACAAACGCCATTGATTGTCTCTGGCGG
>CAZPIJ010000073.1:0-6863 GCA_964586805.1 uncultured Bifidobacterium sp.
ACGCCATGGGGCGCGGCCGAGCTAAAGCCAAACAGACGAGAGTTGCTCGCGATCTAAAATATTCCTCTCAAGAAATCGATGTCGAAAAATTAGCCCGAGAATTACATGGCGAAACATCTGATCGCGATCAGAAGGATGATGACGATCCATTTGCTGAGGGAAATTACATCCGCCGCGCATAGCGGCTGCCTATGAGACCCACACCCTATGTAGCCTCACTACGAGTGTACGAACCACTCGAAGCATTTAACGGGATCGAACAATTACGGTGGAGTGAGATCTCTATGGATCAACACACTGGTAATCAAGAACAGTCACTGGCATTGCGCCGGATTATCAGACCAGAGCCACCTATTTCCCGGATTGATGGGGCGCACATCATCGAGCATGAGGGCGAACGCTATGTCGCGCCGTGGTCGACAGCGTTGCGCACCTGGGCAGCGCTCTCAGATTTCAAAGAGTCGCTTCCTTCCACAGTAACTCCATATTTTCTCTCTGAGGGAATTGAAGATGTACTCACATCGGGGGTCGCAGATTCTGATATTGGTTTTGATAAAGCCCCCCATATCCTCACTGAAACTTGGGTGATACCACCACGATGGTTCACACTCTTCTCCCCAGAAGAGCGACTGCGCGGAGATTCTCCCGATGGTCCGTTCACGATTGTCCGTACTACTTTGGTCAATGCGCGCAAGAGATCACAAATTGCGTATGCGGCAGTTGTCAATGCATTTGGCGAGGGCGATGTTGCTGAAGAGATGAAATCTCTCGTGGATTGGCTCGACATTTTCCACCCAGGATCTATCGTTGAATTAGATTACGGTGGACTGGCTGGATTCCTCGCGCTCGCCGAGGGGGGAATCGAAGCAGACACCTCACTTGAAGATATCCAAAGGTCACTTGCTGGCCTCATATCTGGCGATGGCCAGGAGGCCGGCATTGGTTACTCACGGCTGGTCAATCGGTGGCGAAAGGTTGCCGCTTACGAGCAGGCTACATAACTCTCCTTTTTGCTCTTAGTATGACCGCATGAAGATCACCGGATACGAACTCTTCCTTGTCCCGCCTCGCTGGCTATTTTTGAAGATCGAAACTGATGAGGGAATCGTCGGGTGGGGTGAACCCGTCCTGGAAGCGAAGGCAGAAACCACCGCGACTTGCGTCTCCGAAATGATGGATTACCTCATGGGTAGAGATCCTCGGACCATCGAGCGCCACTGGCAACGATTGATGAAGGGCGGTTTCTATCGTGGCGGTGGCGTGATTAATTCTGCTGCTTCAGGAATAGATCAAGCACTCTGGGACATTTTAGGTAAGAGTCTGAATGTACCGGTCTATCAATTACTCGGCGGCGCTGTCCGAGATCGGGTCCGTATTTATGGACACATCAACGGCAAGACCGAGCACAATGCGCAAACTCAACTCTCTTTGGCGCAGGAGCTTGATGAGTTGCGTGAGAGTGCGCAAATACAAATGGATCGGGGATTAACTGCGCTCAAATTCTGCCCCGCTGATGCGCTTGAACATGTTGATACACCCGAGGAGCTCAAGAAGATTGTCGCTCGCGTCGAAGCTGTCCGAGAATTCGTCGGTGACAAGATAGATATTTGCTTGGATTTCCACGGACGATTCAGCTTTGCAATGTCTCGTAAGGTCTTTCCATTGCTTGAGCCCTACAACTTGATGTTCATCGAAGAGCCAGTACTTCCCGAATATTCACATAAATTCCGAGAGATTGCTCAGTCGACTTCAATCCCGATTGCAACGGGAGAAAGACTCTTTTCCAGAATCGAATTCCAAGATGTGTTGCAATCAGGAATCGCTATTGCTCAACCTGATATCAGCCACGCGGGCGGCATCTCTGATGTTCGTAGAATCGCTGCGATGGCTGAAGTGAATGATGTCAGCATGGCCCCACATTCACCGTTAGGCCCCATTGCTTTAGCAGCATCGGTACAGTTGGACTTTGCTACACCTAATTTCTTGATACAAGAACAGATTCTGGGGATCGGCAAAGGATCTAACGGCGAATTAATGAAGTATCTTCTCGATTATTCGGTCTTTGATGTTCGAGATGGATATATCGAATTGATGAAGAATCCTGGTTTAGGAATCGAAGTAGACGAGAAAGCAGTGCGCGAAATTGCTAAGACTGGTCATCGATGGCGAGTTCCCGAGTGGAAGCATATCGACGGGTCGTTCGCAGAATGGTGATGATTCTGACTAGAATCTACGAGAGCTAATTCGGGAGTGCGATGATCCGGGCTGACCTTTATATAGATGGCAAATGGGTAGCAACTCCTAAACGCCACCCTGTCTACGACCCGAGCGATAATTCTGTGATCACCGAAATCTCGGTGGCTGGGGAAATTGAGGTCGATGCAGCCATCGATGCCGCTGCCCGAGCGCTACCAGCCTTTGCCAAGATGGCTCCGAGAGCTCGTGGCGAGATTCTCAGAAAAGCTTTCGAGCTCATGGTGGCCGAAGCCGACGAGCTAGCTCGTCTGGTCTCACGAGAGAACGGGAAGGTTCTCTCCGATGCCAAGGGCGAGATACTTTATGCCGCTGAATTCTTCCGCTGGTTCTCCGAGGAAGCAGTCCGTATCAATGGTGAGTTCCGCCATGCACCAAGTGGTGATAAACGAATTCTTGTCACGCACCAACCAGTAGGAGTCTCACTTCTGATTACTCCATGGAATTTCCCTGCAGCAATGGCAACTCGAAAGATTGGACCTGCGATTGCCGCAGGATGCACAGTCATCGTCAAACCGGCAATCGAGACACCGCTCACGACCCTTGCTATCACCGATATTCTCCATCGAGCCGGGTTGCCAGCCGGAGTAGTCAATGTCATTACGCCCACCCCAGCAGGACCTGCAGTGAGCAGGATCCTCGCCGATGAAAGAGTCAAGAACATCTCGTTCACGGGCTCCACTCAAGTTGGGAAGATTCTGCTGCAACAAGCCTCGGAGCGAGTTATCCGAACCTCGATGGAACTGGGCGGAAATGCTCCTTTCATTGTGCTCGACGATGCAAACATCGATGAAGCAGTCTCTGGCGCGATGATCGCAAAATTACGAAATGGCGGCGCTGCATGCACAGCAGCGAATCGCTTTTATGTCTCACGGCAGGTCTCTGCCGAATTCGTGGAGAAACTGACTGCAGCGATGTCGAAAGTAAAGATGGCTCCCGGACTTACAGAAGGTGCACAACTGGGTGCAAGCGTCTCGATAAAAGAGCGGGACAAAATCGCAAGCCTTGTCGATGCCTCGATAAAGCAGGGCGGCAGAGTTACTTTGGGTGGCGCCAAACCCGATGGTCCTGGCGCGTTTTATCCACCGACGGTCATGACTGTCGCTGCTGATAACGACATACTCAAAGAGGAGATATTCGGACCAGTGGCAGTAGTGGTCACCGTAAATTCCGATGAAGAGGCGATTCGACTGGCAAATGACACCCCTTATGGACTGATTAGTTATGTCTATTCAGGTGCTTTAGATCGAGCGCTGCGAGTTGCAGAGGCGATTGAGTCAGGGATGGTTGCGATTAATCGTGGCGTAATCTCGGATCCTGCGGCGCCTTTTGGTGGATATAAAGAGAGCGGATTGGGTCGTGAAGGTGGTTTTGATGGTATTCACGAGTTTCTCGAGAAAAAATATATTGGGGTGACGATTTAGTTCATTAAAGTGAATCTGGATCCGACGAGTCAGCGAAATCATCAACTCATCCGACGCCAAGCGTTCTGGGGCGGTGCAGCCAACGGCGCATGGGCGATTTTTGCGATTCCTTATCTGCTCCGTTTGGATGCTTCTATCACTTTGATCAGTATCTATGTCGCACTCACTTCACTTGGACCACTACTCATTGGGCCAATTGCGGTAGCGAATCTGCGCAGTCGAGCACAACAGCGACGATGGATGTTGATTTGCGGAGTCACCTCGCGAATCTTCTTTTTTATGCCTGCAACGGCGCTACTCTTCACTGATCACCAGGCCCAAATAGCTATCGCTATGTTCTGTCTCTGTGCGATGCCCACAATTATTTTTGGAGCGCTCTGGTCGCCCACTCCTGGCATCGTGATTGAAGCCGAGCACCGGCCATTGATTGTCAACGCCCGCACCAGAATCGCGAATATTGGCTCGGTGACGGCAAATGGCGTGGTTGGCCTAGGGATGATTTTCTTGCCATTCCCATTTAATTATCTCGGAGTATTTGTTGTTTCAGGCTCTCTTGGCCTTGCAGAGATGTATGTGATTTCAAAAATCATCTACCCCGAGTCTCCAGATTCATATCTTGAGACTTTCAAAGAGAACTTCAATGTGAAAAAGATTCTTGCTGAAAAGCAATTTGTAGTTTTTATGATTGGCATCTGCCTAATCGTCACCGCCGCCTCTGTTGCAGTCCCGCTCCAATCGGTCTACTTCATCAGCGATCGTGGTGTATCTGACCGTTGGATGGGTATTTGGGCGATGGCGCTCTCGGTTGGCGCTGCCCTTGGCACATTGATGTGGCGTCGATTTCAGACGAAGACCGGTAGCTATGCCATCTTCTCGTGGACTGTGACAATCTCAGGTATCTATTACTTACTTATCGTTCTTGCACCAAATGTCGAACTGATTCTTTTAGCAACTTTGTTCGCCGGGTGGATGAATGCTGGAACAGATATCGGTATCTGGCTCGGACTCTTCCGATACGGAAGTAAAGAGCGACGGACGATGTTGATCAACATCTATATTGGCTTTGCTTTGGGCATTCCGTTTATTGCAGCATTCTTCATTCCCTTCTTGACCAATCGGTTCACATTGGCGGAAATTCTCGTTGGCTCCTTTGTAATTCGAACCTTGATGGGTCTATATTTCAAGATTCCTTTCGTCTATGCTCTTCTGAAAGATGAGGCTCCGGGAAATAAAAAACGCGAGTAGCGCAAGTAGCGCAAGTAATGCAAGTATTGAGTAAAGTGAAAGTAGGGAAGCTGCAACGCGATGAAAATTGCTGATATCAAGGTATTCATCAGTGGCCCCTACAAAAAAGGCCAACCACCAGCTCAAAATTTTCGTATTGATCCCAGCTGGCTCACTCAGATAGAAGTTGCCAATCCCATGTCGATCTATCCTGATTTTCGTCCGCGGCGGGACCTCTGGTTTGGCATGGGTGGCCGTGTCATCGTTCAGGTTTTTGCCGAGGATGGCAGTTACGGCTTGGGCGAGGGCAGTGGTGGCCGGGCTGCAGCCGAGATCATCGCGGGGCATTTCAAGAAACTTCTTGTTGGTCGGCCGGTTCATGAGGTGGAGCGGAACTGGGACATCATGTGGCGATCATCGTTGCCATACGGACGCAAAGGTGCACCCGTGATGGCAATTTCTGCAGTCGATTTCGCGCTTTGGGATTTGCTATCGAAATCTCGCAACGAACCGCTGTATGTATCACTTGGTGGCGCCGCGAAAGATTCCGTGCAGGCGTATCTCACCGGCAATAACATCGAAGAGACCAAAGGCCATGGATTTATGGGACATAAGCTCGCGATGCCGTATGGACCAGCATCTGGCCGCGCTGGAATGAATGGCAATCTCGAATTAGTAAGGCAGACTCGAGAGCAGATTGGTTGGGATGTCGAGATCATGCTGGATTGCTATATGGCGTGGGATGTTGAGTACACGGTGCGGATGGCAGAGTTGGTCGCACCTTATCGAGTGAAATGGATTGAAGAAGTTTTGCCGCCGGATGATTATGAAGGGTATTCGATACTCAATCGAAAGATCACCAGCACTGCAATTGCAACCGGTGAACACGAGTACACTCGCTGGGGTTTTCAACAACTTCTGGAAACTCGAGGTTGTGAAATCCTGCAACCAGATATCCAGTGGTGCGGTGGTCTTACGGAGGCGCGGAAGATTTGTGCACTTGCCTCAGCGAAGGGGATTCCCGTTATTCCGCACGCAGGCGGCCTTCGTTCCTGGGACTTGGCCTTGATCTTTGCCGAGGTAGGGATTCCGTATGCCGAGTACTTCATCTTTGGTGATTTCAATCAACCCAACCCAGATCCAATCCTCACCGGTGCTCACTATCCGATTGATGGCTGGTTCGCTCCACCCCCGGGTATTGGTGCTGGGATCGATTTCAGCGTGGACGCAAATGATTATCTTTACGAAGTAAGTGGGAGTTAGGTCAATTTAGTCAGAGTTGACCGTTTCTCCGGAATTAGCGGTTTTGGCCTTTTCGGTGATGCGAAAGAGCCGTAGTCTCTCGGCCATGCAACGACCTATTGAGAGCGAGAAACTCTTGACCCCCTCTGAGGTTGCCTCACTCTTTCGGGTGGATCCCAAGACGGTCACCCGCTGGGCGAAGGCCGGCAAACTCACCTCGATTCGCACCCTTGGCGGCCATCGCCGCTACCGGGAGAGTGAAGTGCGCAATCTCCTCAAAAACCTGCCCAACGGCTAGCGCCGGCTACTCGAGTACCCTTGTACTCATGAGCACACCAGAACCGCAGTCCCAGAAGGAGAAGTTCCTCGAAGCCCTGGCAAAGAAAAAGGGCAAAGGGGCTAATCCCGGAAAAGGTGGCTCAAGCTCAGGGCCGAAAATCTCCGGCGCACAACAGCGTGGCGGCATTTCTCGTCAGAATGTTCAACGCAAATCAGGTGGCGCTTAGTCACCAGGCGTAGTGCTCTGGATGTGGTTTACATCCCGGGAAGATTTTTTCGATCTCTGCGAGTTGTTCGCTACTTAATCTAATTTCTAGTGCGCGAAGTGATGCATCGAATTGTGCCATCGTGCGGGGCCCGATGATGGGCGCAGTGACGGCTGGTTGATGTAGTAGCCACGCTAGCGCGACATCGCCAGGAAGCAAGTTCCACGAATCGCAG